>CAYGNS010000178.1:0-5811 GCA_964351295.1 uncultured Gammaproteobacteria bacterium | reverse complement strand
GCCGGGCGATATATTTCGAGTGTTCGAGCGGGGTGGCCGTAATCTTACTAATCTCTTTCCAGAGACGGGTTTACCCAATGCGCTTGGCCAGTTGCAGCGTTTAGAAGAGCCCGGTCGGCCCGATATTCGGCAGTCTAATCGTGGCCCAGGTACGGGTGCACGCATCTCCGTGCCTGTTATTAATCTGACTAAGACGCGCTTAAACGATCAGATCTCCTGGTTTTTAGGAACGAACGAAAATACTGTCGATTAACTTTCGTCTGTATGCAGCGGTTGCCACGTGGTGTACGCGAATGAAAGCACTCTGGTCCCTACGCAGAGTTTGGTAATCGAGGCTATACGCAAACCAGTGATCCAACCATACCAACAGGTGAAGCCGGGCATCCGTTAAAGCACGAATTTACACGGGCTATTCCTACTTCGCAGTGCATGATCTGTCATATGCACCAGCCCAACATGTTCGTGAATACCTATTTGGGTTACACGATGTGGGACTATGAGTCGGATGCACCGCGTATGTGGCCCGAAGAACAAGCGTATCCGAGCGATGCGGAAATACGCCAAATCAATTTACGCAATCCCGAAGAAGCCGCTATCCGCGGTAAATGGTCTGATCCAGAATTTTTGGCGCAAGTTTCAGAAATGAATGACCAAATGCGCGACACGCAGTTTGCGGATTATCATGGCCACGGGTGGAATTTTAGAGCGGTTTATAAGCGTGATCGTGAGGGCACTTTACTCGATGCGCAAGGCGCCGAAATCAGTGACGATGACCCGGATAAATTTAAAAAGGGTGTGCATATGTCCTCGATTCATGCCGACAAGGGTATGCACTGCTCGGATTGTCATTTCTCGCAAGACTCGCATGGCAACGGCCATATTTACGGTGAAGTGGCGAACGCGGTTGAGATTGATTGCGTGGACTGCCATGGTACGGCCGATAAGTATCCAACATTGGCGACCTCAGGCCCTGCTGCTCCGGCTGGGGGTACCCAATTAGCGACACTACGTAACCCTGATGGAAAGCTGCGCTTTGAATGGATTAACGGCAAGCTCATTCAACGTTCGCTCGTTAATCCGGGCCTTGAGTGGGAAATGTCGCTGGTTAAAGACTCAGTAAATCCGCAGCACACTGGGTACAACGCTAAGGCAGCTCGTGCTAAGACGGTCAGTAAGAATACCCAAGAGCAACAATGGGGTTTGGGTATACCCGCGCAAGACCGCGCGCATCAAGACGAAGAGATGGAGTGTTATACCTGTCACACCTCTTGGACAACCTCTTGCGCTGGCTGTCATTTACCCATTGAGGCTAATTGGAAAACCGAACGCAATCATTATGAAGGGGGCGAGTCGCGTAATTATGCGACTTATAATCCACAAGTGGCCCGCGACCAGATGTTCCAATTGGGCCGTCGTGGCGGCATAAACGGGGGGCGGATAGCGCCGGTACGTTCGTCATCGGCTTTAGTGCTGTCGTCAACCAATGCTAATCGCGAGAAAATCTATATTCAACAACCTCCCATCGCAGCCAGCGGTTTTAGTTCACAGGCTTTTGCTCCCCACTTTCCGCATACCGCGCGCCTAACCGAAACCAAAACCTGTGACGACTGCCACCTGAGTAAGCAGAATGACAACAATGCGATCATGGCGCAGCTGCTGCTACAAGGCACCAATTTTGTTAATTTTGTAGGCTACAACGCCTGGGTAGGTACCGAGCGCGGAGTGTCGGCGGTGCAAGTTACTGAGTGGGAAGAGCCGCAAGCCGTTATTGGGAGTTACCTGCATAAATATGCGTATCCTGATTGGTTTGCCGAGCACCAAGAGCGAGGGCAAGAGCTGCAGACGAGTTATGACCGTAAATCGGCGCGCTCGGCGTGCTTGCAGTTACGCGGAGAATATTTATTTGTGGCGGAAGGCAAGAAAGGTTTTCGCGCGTATGACGTCGCCAACATTGCCAACAAGGGCTACAGTTTGCGATTTGTGAGTGGGCCATTCAGCCCGTTGGGCCACAATACGCGGGTTAAAACCGACAACGCTACGTGTATGGCGTTGCCCACTAACCAAAACATTGCACCGCTTCGCAATCAAGGCGAGTTGATGCGTGTCGTTAACCAAGAGCAACCATTCCATCCAATCTATAACTACGCCTTGGTCACGGATGCAACGCAAGGCTTGATTCTGGTGGACGTGAACACGCTAACCGACGGCGAGTTTCGGAATAATTTTTTGCAAGCGCAACTCGTATGGAACGACAACGGCGTACTTGACGGTGCACGGCACATCGTGATCGGAGGGTATTATGCGTACATCATCGCCGATGCTGGCCTCGTTATTCTAAATTTGGACTCACCGCTAGAGCCTCGTGTGGAAGCCATTGTGCCGCTCAACGATGGCCGAGCGTCGGCTTTGCAATTTCGTTACTTGTTCGTGAGCGACGCGGACGGCGTAAAAGTGATTGATGTCACGCAGGGCAGCGCACCTAAGTTATTGCCAGACAATACGATTGAGCTCAGTAATGCGCAAAGAATCTACGTAGCGCGCACTTACGCCTATGTGGCCGCTGGGGAGCAAGGCTTGGCAATTATTGACGTTAAGCAGCCGGACCGCATGCGCTTGCTACAAACTTATGATGCAAACGGGCAACTTAATGATGCGCGCGACGTGGTGGTGGGTAGCACTAATGCAAGTTTGTTTGCCTATATCGCGGATGGTAAAAACGGTCTTAAGGTGGTGCAGCTCACATCGCCCGACTCGCAACCCAAATTCTATGGTTTTAGTCCCGAACCTAAGCCAGAGCTCATCGCACATAGGCCTACTAAGCAACCTGCAATTGCGTTAGCGAAGGGCATGGATAGAGATCGTGCCGTGGATGAAACGGGCGGGCAAATAGCCGTTTTTGGCCGACTAGGCTCACGTCCTTTGAATCTAGAGGAAATGTTGCGCCTGTATTTAGATGGCAACGGTAAACCTTGGGCGGTGGACAACACGGTGGATGCGTCGCTGCGCGTCGACGCGCAATAGGGTTAGCATGGGCGTGCTCTCTAAAAAAACTAAGTCAGTGCTCTTAAACAGGGCGCCAACGAGTTCGTTTGTAGGGTTAGTGCTGGCTGGGTTGATGATCGCCGTGTCCCAAGCGGCCGAGTTACCTCAGTACGGCAAGGACAAGCATATGGGGGTAGCAACCTGCGCCAATTCTACGTGTCACGCGGTTGCTCCGCATGCGCAAACCGGCGACCCCAATGGCTCAAATGTGCAGCAGAATGAGTACCCCACTTGGCTACTTTATGATCCACACGCGAAAGCCTACACAACACTATTGAGCGACGAGTCCGAGCAGATTGCCTATAAATTAGGGTTAAAGAATGCCTCAACGGCGCCGATTTGCTTGGATTGTCATGCTGATAATGTAGCACCAGAGCGACGTGGCGAAGAATTTCTATTGTCGGATGGGGTAGGGTGTGAAGCCTGCCACGGTGGCGCAGAACGCTGGTTGAGCAGTCATACTCTTATGCCCTACGACGCCGACCGAAACTTACAGGACGGCATGTATCCCACTAGTCCTCTACCAGAGCGCGTCACGCTTTGCCTAAGTTGCCATTTGGGTAATTCGAATAAACTTGTTTCGCACGACATTATGGGCGCAGGCCACCCTAGATTGAGTTTCGAGTTGGATACGTTCACCCTGCGTCAGCCCGAGCACTTTTTAGTTGACGCGGATTATCTTGCTCGCAAGCAGGCCGAGTCACCCTTGCGCCGTTTGTTGTTGGGGGTGGCGTTGCAAGCACAAGCAGTGGCCGCCAATCTCAACAGCACGTTACTAGAACACCCGCAAGGCTACCCTGAACTCGTGCTTTACGATTGTCACTCCTGTCATCATCCGATCGACGATCTGCGTTGGCAACAACGGCCCAGCACCATGGGGCTTAAGCCAGGTGCAATTAGGCTCAACGACGGGGTGTTCATTTTACTTTCGGCCCTAGTCGCCCCGCTTGACGCCCCGTTGCACCAGCAAATTTCCGACGCGATTCGTGAGTTGCACAGTGCGTCGACCCAGTCATTGGACGATTTGCGCGCTGCGGCAACGGTGCTGCTCAATTTATCGAAACAGGCCTACGCAAGCTTAGACCGTGTAGAGCCAGATGATCAAGTTAAGCGCGCCATGGTATCGAGCTTGATGCATTATGGGGTTAAGGGTGAATATCGAGATTACATAGCGGCTGAACAAGCGGTGATGGGTATTGATGTATTAGCCTACAGTTTGCCACCCAATGCGGATTTGCTCGGGCTTGTGAATCGCGCTTATCGCTTGACGCAAGATCAAGATGCCTACGCGTCTGATCAATTTGTTGACGAGCTTAAAGCCTATCTCAAAGCGCATGATAGTCAGCCCTAATCGGCTCTAAAACTGTTAGACTCTGATTTCAATGAAACGAGTTTAGTTGGCCATAGTTCAAGGTAACTGGTGCAAGGTAACTGATGCACGGTAGCGAGTGCACGCTAAGCTCAAATAGATTGGCCTTTTACGGCCTGATTTATATGCCTAATAGCCAAGACCTTAAAGACGCTGGTTTAAAAACCACTTTGCCTCGATTACGTATTCTGTCGGTGCTCGAAGACGGTAAACAACGCCATTTTACCGCCGAAGACGTGTATAAAAGCCTGCTCGATGCTGGCGAAGATATCGCGTTTGCCACCGTGTATCGCGTGTTAACCCAGTTCGAGAATGCGGGGCTGGTGTTGCGCCATAACTTTGAAGGTGGACGCTCAGTTTTTGAACTTGATGATGGCAAGCACCATGATCACATGGTGTGCGTTAAGTGCAATAAAGTCACCGAGTTTTACGATGCTGAGATTGAAGAACGCCAGCGTAAAGCAGCGGCCAAGCATAATTTCGACTTGCAGGACCACTCGCTGTACCTCTATGGCTTGTGTGGTAACTGTCGGAGTTGAAGCACCGTTGTTGAGCCCATTAGCATGGGCGGCGCACTTGCGCTTTAAAGTGACGGGCGGCTGTGTAACATTCGGGTTAAGAAAATAACGGGGATTAGTCCTACGACTACGATGGTTAAGGATGACATCGCGGCTTCGGGTAACCGTTCATCAGACGCCAATTCATAAGCTCGTACCGCAAGGGTGTTGAAATTAAAGGGCCGCAGAATAAGCGTAGCGGGAAGCTCCTTCATTGTTTCGACAAACACGATTAAAAAGGCGCTCACTAAACTAGGCCGGAGCAATGGAAAATGTACTCGGCGTAGCACGGCCAAGGGGCGGTCACCTAGAGTGCGACTCACCATATCAAGACTCTGTGGGATGCGGTTCAATCCAGGCTCTAGTGAGTTGATGGATACCGTCAGAAACCGTACCAAGTACGCTAGGATCAGCGCCGCCAAAGTACCGCTCAACAACAAACCAGTTGAAATACCAAACCAGTCGCGCATGAGTGTGTCGAGCGCGTTGTCGAACAGCGCCAATGGAATTAATGTGCCCACCGCGATCACAATGCCTGGTACGGCATAACCGAGTCCTACCAAGGTCTTAAAAGCGGCGATTAATTTACTATTTTCGATACGCTGGGCGTAGAGCAACACAAGAGCCAGTAACGTGGCAATCGCCGCGGTTATGGCCGCCACCGTTAGAGTATTGCGCACCAAGTCTAAGTACGACACCAACCCCAATGGGTCTAAATTATCGATCGCCCAGAGCAACAACTGTAGCACGGGCACCATAAAGCCAAAAGTGAGGGGGATGCTCAGAATTAGCATGGCGACAAGCCATTGCACGCCGCGCAGAGGCTTGCCTACGGGCTTGGTC
>CAYGNS010000177.1:0-5817 GCA_964351295.1 uncultured Gammaproteobacteria bacterium | reverse complement strand
GTGTTAACAAACAGCCTTGAGCGAGTGTTAAACAGCGATTACCAGTACGCTTGAGTCTAACATACAGACAAAACCAGCTTACGTGACAATTCGCTCATCCGCTTTAAACACACCGCCTAAGACAGCCTCACGACACTCCGTCTTTGGCCAGCTTAGAAAAACAAATCATCATGTGTTTATTAGATGGTGCCTCAGCCACCCGAATCAAGCCTCGCCACCCTTCGCTCTTTGCTTGTGCGGCGATACGCTCGCTACCCGCAACCATAGGTGTTTCCAGCAAAGCTGGATAACGGCTGCTTGCAAGTTCAATCAATTGCTTGGCACTGTTCGCACTGTGCACAAATACGCCACCAATCTCGCCATTTTGTTGAGCCAAATTATGCATCAACGCGAGACTATTCTCCGGCAACTGCTGCTCATAACAAACTAACTCCTCGACCACAGCGCCCCGCTCACGCAGAGTCTCAGCGGGCCAATCTAAACCCTCATTACCACGCACAATTAAGATATTGCGCTTTTGTAAATCGGCAAGCTGCGCAACCTCTAGCAATGCTTCCGCACCCGTGCCTTGTTGTGGAAACAAGGCATCAATCTTCAGCCGATACAATTGCTTGGCGGTTTCGGGTCCCACCGCCATCACGCGCGCGCGCGGTGGAATACCTCCATGCTCGTTAATTCTGTCCATGCCAACATCCACGGCATTGCGCGATACAAAAATAACATCGGTAAAGCTGGACAGGTGGGCTAACAGCTCTGCATGACGCGGCAAATGTAAAGGCGTAATCTCTACGGTGGGAATGTGCACAGGTCGAAAATCGAGCGACTTTAAAATACTCGCCATATTGCCCAAATAAGAAGCTTGTCGAGTTAAAACCACCACCTTATGCTCTTGCGTAGATTCGGCATACAGCGCTGCAAGTATTTCATTCGCCCCTTGTTTTAGTAGACTCTGAGCCACCGCCTTCCCCAACGAATCGGCTAGCGTAAGGTGTTGTTTAAAACCAGCTTCAAGGTTAGCCTCGGCCAGTGGATCGTGCGCATACAAAGAACGCTCCGAATTACTCACCAACACGCGCGTACCATCGGGCTCGCCCACAACTCCGCGCAAGCTCAAACGACGGTTTTCGACCACGGCATAACCTGCAATCGGCACGTGACAGCCGCCGCCTAAACTTTCGTTGAGCGCGCGTTCGGCACGCAAACATAATTCAGTTTCGTCATCATTAAGTGGCTGCAATAGCGCGATCAATTCGTCTTCGCCCTCTCGGCACTCGATACCCATAATCCCCTGCCCCACGGCAGGCAAGCACAGTTCGGTAGGAATGTACTGTTTGATACGGGTGCCGAGTTCAAGTCGCAAGAGCCCCGCCGCGGCCAGAATCAATGCATCAAACTCACCGTCATCGAGCTTAGCTAAGCGCGTATTCACGTTGCCACGCACGTCCATAAACTGCAGCGCCGGGAACGCATTCTGTAACTGAGCGGTGCGCCGTAAACTCGCAGTACCCACACGGGCACCTTTTGGCAATGCGTAAAGATTGCTGTAATGGTTTGACACAAAGGCATCACGTGCATCTTCGCGCTTACAAAATGCTGCCAGCACCAAGCCGCGAGGCAACTTTACTGGCACATCCTTCATTGAATGCACCGCAATGTCGGTGTCTTTACGGAGCAACGATGCTTCTAATTCTTTTAAAAACAAGCCTTTGCCTCCCTGCGCGGCCAAGCGCTGCTCCAGCAAGCGGTCGCCTTCTGTCATCAAACCCACAATTTCCACATTTAAATTCGGGTGCGCAGCTTGCAGACGCGCGCTCACGTCGTTCGCCTGCCACATGGCGAGAGGGCTTTTACGCGTGGCTATACGGATCGTTTTCATAACACTGTACTGGTGCCTTTGGCTCCGATTCTATTGGAGCATTCTAGACAGACTCAAACAAGTTAGCTTAAGTCAGAGTATAATTGTAAACCTAGCGTTTGTACTGATTGGATATTCCGTGACACAACAAAAGAAACTCTGGTCGGGTCGTTTTACTGAGCCTACCAACCAACTCGTCGAAGCTTTTACCGAGTCAGTGAGCTTTGACGCACGCCTGTATCAACAAGATATTCGGGGTTCGATTGCGCACAGCAAGATGCTGGCCAAGATCGGCGTACTCACTGACAGCGAAGCGAACGCCATTGCAGGCGGGCTGCAGCGGATTCAGGCGCAGATAGAAGCGGGCGATTTTGTTTGGTCAGCCGAATTAGAAGATGTACATATGAACATCGAGGCCCGTTTGACCGAGGATATTGGCGACGCGGGCAAAAAGTTGCACACAGGACGCTCTAGAAACGATCAAGTAGCAACCGACATCCGTCTGTATATCAGGCAAGCCTGTGCGCATACAGTGCAGTGTCTAAGTGCAGTACAAAGCAATATAGTCGCTGCAGCCGAGCAAGAGGTTGACACCATTTTACCCGGATTTACCCATTTGCAAGTTGCGCAACCTGTAAGCTTGGGCCACCATTTATTGGCTTGGTACGAAATGCTCGAGCGCGATGCGGCACGCATCGAAGACTGCCTTAAACGTGTCAACATAATGCCGCTCGGCTCTGCCGCATTAGCCGGCACAAGTTTTGCAATTGATCGTCAATTCACGTGCGAGCTTCTTGAGTTCTCGGCCCCGAGTCGTAACTCGCTAGACGCCGTTTCTGATCGAGACTTTTTGATCGAATACGCCAGCGCTGCTAGCTTAATCATGATTCACTTGTCGCGTATGTGCGAAGACTTGATTTTGTGGGCATCAGAAAACTACAAATTTATCGAGATCGGCGATGCCTTTTGTACAGGCTCTAGCATAATGCCGCAAAAGAAAAATCCAGATATCGCCGAACTGGTGCGCGGTAAAAGCGCACGCGTGATAGGTAATTTACAGGCATTGTTAGTGCTTATGAAAGCGCAACCGCTCACCTATAATCGCGACAATCAAGAAGCCAAACCCGCCATTTTTGACACGGTAGATACGGTGTATGCTTGTTTACGCGTATTTTCCGAAATGGTGCCGAGCATTCAGTTTAATCGCGAGGCGATGTATCAAGCGGCGCGCAAAGGTTATGCTACCGCCACTGATCTGGCCGATTATCTGGTACGCAAAAATGTGCCATTTCGAGATGCGCATGAAATTGTCGGCAACACCGTACGCTTTGCCATTGCCCAAGGCAAAGCACTGGAAGATCTAAGCTTGTCTGAGTTACAGCAATTCGGGGCTATGATCGAACGCGATGTGTTTGCCGTATTGACTTTAGAAGGATCGGTCAATGCGCGCGATCATATAGGAGGCACTGCGCCGCGGCAGGTTAGAATCGCAATTAAGGCCGCGCAAGAGCATTTAAAGCAACAAAATAGTTAAGGCTTGCTAAAATGCCAAAACCGCCATTCGCTAGGCTAAGACCAACCAACAGACTATTCGGAACCACCATGAACAACTTAATACCCATGAAAGTATCTTACAAAATTGGCTTGGCATTCGCTGTGCTGCTCGGTTTGGCCGCTTGTGGTCAAAAAGGTCCGCTCATCGTTGAACCTTCTGACCCACTACCAACAGAAGCCCTGCAGGAAGAGCCCGCGCAAGTCGAGACAAATAAAAAAGACTAGTGCATGTAGCCTTGTCCATGGCCAACAACTTAGAGCATAAAGCGACTTAGATCATTTACAGGGTCAGACCGGTAACGCGACGTAGTTTAGTCACACCACTGGAAATGAATTAAGTCTTGCGTGCTCTCGCTGCACAGTGATGCACGCTTATCTCTTTTAACGCAGAGCAGTCGCAAAAGCGAAGCCTACAACACTCAAGCTTCCAGAGCCCAGCCTGCGGCCGTGGCGATCAAGCCTTTGCATTTTCTACACGCGCTTACTTCTATGCACGCATTTACTCGTTCAAACGGTGTACTGCACGCCGAAACTACGCCGCTGCCAAGCATTGCAGCGCAGTTCGGTACGCCTACTTATGTCTACTCGCGTGCATTTATAGAACGGCAATGGCGCAGCCTTGACGAGGCCTTCGGGGACTACCCGCATCATATTCATTACGCGGTCAAAGCCAATTCCAATATCGCCATACTGGATGTGCTCGCCCAACTGGGTTCTGGCTTTGATATTGTTTCGGGTGGTGAACTTTACCGAGTTCTGCGAGCTGGGGGAGACCCCAGTAAGGTCGTATTTTCTGGCGTTGCGAAATCCGCTATCGATATTGAATACGCGCTTAACAGCGGCGTTGGCAGCATTAACATCGAATCGAACGCTGAGCTAGAGCGAGTACAGCTTATTGCGCAACGGCTGCAGACGACTGCACGAATCGCGTTACGAGTGAATCCCGATGTGGACCCACAAACACATCCTTACATCTCAACAGGATTAGCCAACGCCAAGTTTGGTATTCCGATCAGCGCCGCGCTAGAAGTTTATCAACAGGCCGCGCGCATGAGCCACATCGAGGTGGTCGGTGTGGCTTGTCACATTGGCTCTCAGATCACCAAAACGACCCCCTTTGCCGATGCTTTGGATCGAGTTATTGATTTGGTTGAGGTCCTAGCAAGCCACGGTATACCCATTCAGCAACTCGATTTAGGCGGTGGTTTAGGCATTCGCTACGACGCAGAACAACCGCCTGCACCCCAAGACTATGTATCGGCGATGCTCGATACACTCAAAGAGCGCGGCATCAATCTACCGGTTGCCATCGAGCCTGGTCGTTTTATCGTTGGCAACGCTGGAGTATTGCTGAGCCGAGTTGAATACCTTAAGACTAACTTAGATGGCGAGCACACTAAGCACTTCGCCATTATTGATGCAGGCATGAACGATTTGTTGCGCCCTGCCCTTTATTCAGCCTTTCACAATATAGTACCAGTGGTCGATTCGAGCTCAGCCACACCACAACATTACGATGTTGTAGGGCCGGTTTGCGAAACAGCCGATGTACTTGGGGCTAATCGCAAGCTTGCGCTCGCCGACGACGACTTGGTGGCCATCGAATCAGCGGGCGCTTACGGGTTTGTGATGGCTAGTAATTACAATTCGCGGCCCAAGGCGGCAGAGGTGATGGTAGACGGAGATACGTGCCATTTAATTCGCGCGCGCGAAACTATGCAACAGCTCACTGACGGTGAGTCAATGTTGCCAAGCAACTCAAAAATCTAATTGCTTCCCAAATTCTCAATCAAACTCTTACTGCTCGGCCACTAACATATTATTCCTTTGTCGCTCTTTTGCTCCCTCGCGAGGTAAAACCATCACTATGAATAACCCCCTATTAAACTTCACCGACCTACCCAAATTTGGGTTGATTCAAGCAGACCATGTAATCCCTGCATTGCAGTCGGTGTTGGCGCAAGCGCGTGAAGAGTTAGTGGGTTTAGCCGCAGTGGAACAGCCTAATTGGGAAAACTTTGCCGCGCTACTTGAAGCGATTGATGAGCGAATTGATCGAGTTTGGTCGCCCGTAAACCATCTCAATTCGGTACAAGATTCACCCGAATTGCGCGCAGCTTACGCAGAAGCCGAACCGCTACTAACGCAATATCATATTGAAGTTGGCCAGAACACTGAGTTGTTCGAGCAGTATAAAAAAATTCAATCCCACCCGAGTTTTGCAAACTTAAACTTCGCCCAACAGAAGGTGGTCAACAACAACATTAGAGACTTTAGACTAAGCGGCGCGGAACTCAACGCATCCGACAAGGCTCGCTTTGCGAAGATTCGTCATAGTCATGCTGAGCTCTCCCCGCAATTTGAGCGCAATGTGCTCGACGCCACGCAAGCCTTTAAAAAGCACTTTG
>CAYGNS010000176.1:4099-5823 GCA_964351295.1 uncultured Gammaproteobacteria bacterium | reverse complement strand
TCTGGGTGGTATCCTGCGGCCCGGAGGGCCGTTGGCGCGCCCGAAAGGATTCGAACCTCTGACCCCCAGATTCGTAGTCTGGCCCGGAGGGGGTGCGCAGCACGTCAGAGTGCAACATTTTTGCGCCATTTTATCAAGCTAAAATAATAAGTTAGCGGAACGTGGGTGAACATCGCCGAACATGGCAAGCGATGACATTCTGCTTCCCATTTGCTTCCCACAGGACCTCCGGATTTTGAATCTGGGGGTCTGGGCACGTCTCGTTTGAAGCCTCTTTGGACCGCCAGATTCCGATGCCGCAAGCCGCCTTCACCGATCTCTTCCTCCGCAAGGTAAAACCGCCCCAACAAGGCCGCGTCGAATACTATGACGGCCGCGTGCCGGGGTTCGGCTTGCGCGTGACCTCGACCGGAGCCAAGACGTTCTTCCTCGTCGGCAGGCATGGCCGGAGCTTCAAGCGCGTCACGCTCGGGCGCTATCCAACCCTCACGCTTGAAAAGGCGCGTCGTAAAGCCAACGATGCGATCCGCGCTTTGGAAGACGGGATCGATCCCGGTGCCGAGCGGCGCGCGCAAAAGCGCGAACGCTCGGATGCTTTCGCGAATGTCGCGGAAGAGTTCGTCGAGAAACATTGCAAGCGCAACAACCGCGCCTCGACCGCCGCCGAGAGTGCGCGGCTGCTCCGGTCGGTGTTCGTGCCGCGTTGGAAATCCATCCCGGTGCCTGAGCTGACCAAGCGCGATGTGCTGAGCGTGATGGACGACATTATGGATGCGGGTACGCCGAGCGCTGCCCGGCATGCCTTTGCCGTGATCCGGAAGTTTTTCAATTGGTGTGTGGAGCGCGGGATCATCGAGCATAGCCCGTGTCTGTCGCTCAAGATGCCGGCCAAGCATAAGAGCCGGGATCGCGTTCTAACGGATGACGAGGTGGCGCGCGTCTATGCTGCCGCGCAATCGATCGGCTTGCCGTTCGGTCCGATCGTGTTGCTTCTCATATTCACGGCGCAGCGCCGCAACGAAGTGGTCGGCATGCTCTGGGATGAAATCGACTTCCACGCCCGGACAGGGACCCTCCCCGGCGATCGCACCACGACCCATAAGCCGCATATGGTGCCGCTGTCGGATTCAGCGTTGGCGGTCCTTCAGAGCATACCGCGCGTTGCCGGATGCGCCTTCGTGTTCCCGGCGCGCGGCTATACCGACCGGGCCTACTCCGGATACTCGAAAGGCAAACGCGAGCTTGATGCGGAAAGCGGCGTGCATGGCTGGACGCTGCACGATCTCCGGCGCACCGCTGCCACTGGTATGGCCAAGCACGGCGTGGCACCGCATGTGGTGGAGAAGGTGCTCAATCACGTCTCGGGAACGTTCGGCGGTGTGGCCGGTGTCTATAACCGCTTTCAATATCTCGACGAGATGCGGCAGGCATTAGAAGCGTGGGAATTGCAGCTGCATTCGAATTCCAAATGCGCCGCTATGTAGCCGCTTAATCGCCAAAGTTCCTGCAAGTTCAGTTCTGTAATTCGTTCTGCAAATAAAAATTGCGTTTGACATATTAGCCACATTCAAGCACCTTTGCTTGGTGGTTCGCGAAAGCTGTCAGTTCGAATCACTTCTCTCGATCTTCATATCAATTCAAAGCCGATTTATTCGGGCGCAATAGCGCGTCCCGAAAACGAGGAGACATGCCATGACGACGAATACAACAACAACAAAGACGAC
>CAYGNS010000176.1:0-4089 GCA_964351295.1 uncultured Gammaproteobacteria bacterium | reverse complement strand
CGCAGTCGTTGAATTTCGCCGCCGCTCAATTTTTCAGACGAAAGGAACTTTGGCATGGTTGATAAGATCGAATGCGGTCACTGCTCTGATCCCCTTGCTCATCTTCGCGTCCTTACTCTCAAACAAATTTGCGAACTGACCTCCTACACGCGTCAGCATATCAGCCGCATGGAGCGTGCTGGTTCTTTCCCTAAACGCAGGCGTATGGGCGGCAACCGCCCGGTCTGGCTCCAGACCGAATACGAACGCTGGTTTAAGGGACTTCCGATCGTCGAGCTTCCTCCCGAACCTGACGAACCTCTCGCATAGCTGACGGATTCCGTCGCAATGCCAACCCCGCGCCGGTCACGGCGCGGGGGGCCCTCACCCATTGTCCTCGCCTGAGCCATCCGGTGCTCCCCTCGCCGGTAAAGGAGACCCTATGCCCACGTCACTTGAGCACTTGACCCTTGAAGACCTCACAACGCTTTTTAAGAGCGTTGCCGCATCTGCGGAAGTCGCGACGTTTTTCGAAGAACTGAGCTGGCTGCGAATTACCGTTCAAGCCGTCATGTTCGTGCATCGCCATTGGGGCGCGTATTTGCAAATGCCGTTGCCGCTTCACATGCATAAGTGAGTTATTGGGCGGGGCCTGAATGGGCCCGGCCCATTAAAGGGATTCGGCGCGGATCAAAAGTGAGTTTTTGGGCGTATCTAATTCCGCAATTATATTGCGGGTAATTGCGCGTCTTAATCCGTTGACTGGCCAAGGTTGAGCCCGGCATGCTGAACCTTGTGAAACACGTCCCACTGCCCCACCCGAAGCCTATGGGCTTTTTGCCGGAATTTGACGAGCAGCAGCCGATCAAGCGCAAAGGCCAGCTGCTCGCGGTCAACGTAAAAACATCCGGGCAGTTCCTCGACCCCAACCATATCGGGCGTATCATCAAGCCGCGCGAGCTCGTCGATATCGTCGAGCTCACCCCCCTCTCCCGTGGCGAGACCATTCTCTACAATCAGCTGCTCGGCCATGCGTGGAACAATATCGGCACGACCGAGGTGCATAAGATCCTCAAATCCAGCCTGCGTGGCAGCCATGACAGCAACGATAGGCTCGAAGAGGCGTTCGATACGTTGATGGGCGCTTGGGCCAAGATACGCGCCAGAGACCCCGATACAGGCGAAATGGCCACGTTCCGCGTTCACCTCCTAGGCACCAACAAGGTCGAAGACCGCAAGGACGGGTATTTTTATTATACCTTCCCTCCTGACTTGCTGGTGGTCATAACGCAGAGCAATGCATGGGCGACCTTGCGCTCGCACATCATGTACGCGCTGCGCTCCAAATACTCGATCCGCCTCTACGAGATGATCGAGCGCCGCATCAGCCTCATCAAGCAATCGGAAGAGTTCACCATCGACGAGATGCGCGGCATGTTGGGCGTGCCCGACAATAAGCTCGAACGCTTCGCCGACTTCAACAAATACTGCCTCAAACCGGCCATTGCCGAGGTGAACCAGTTGTGTGATTTCTCGGTCGATGTGATGCCGGTCAAGAAGGGCCGCACCGTCGAGAAGCTCTTCATGACATGGTGCAAGAAGTCTCCAGAGGCTTTGCGCCGCGCCCATAGCGAGCGCGAGAAGAGCCGTGTCGGACGCAAGGCGCGCCGCGAGGGGCCGAGCGAGATGATCAGCTTTGCTGCCGGCGAATGAATCAGAGGATATCGAGCTTGCCGTGTATGGCCACGTTTCGAGTCCAGAGGCGCAGTGTCTTATCTCGCTCGTCGAAGGAAGAGTGCGGAGACAGATAGCTGGGACGAGTATTGCTATCGATGGAGAAGAGTGCCGGCTTTGATTTTCGGCGGGTGATACCACGCGCTTCGGCGTTTTTTTGCGCTCGGGCGAGCTGTTTGAGCGCGTAAGTCAATGCTTCTTCCGGGGTGGCCGTAGCGAAATTGAATTCGTTTGATGCAGTATCGTTGTTCGACAATAACTCCGTGCCGGTCTGAATTTATTGATTATGTAACTCAACAATGTGTCCCACTGCAAATTTTGAGAGGTCCTATCTTCGCTGCCCAAAAACTCACTTATCGGATTGACGGCGGCTCGCGCCGCCCAGTGTTTCACCTATGGCCGCCCGGTTGCTCACTTATGCCGCCCAATAGCTCACGCGAATCAGCCCAAAAACTCACCTATCCCGCCCATATCCTCACTTGTCGCCTGCTAAGCTCCAGTTCCAAAAGACAAATTCGGCCCCTGAATCTGAAACAGTGAATCCTTAGAATCTAGAAGCATTCCGCATCGCATAAGTGAGTGGGCCTTACGTGATGGGTTTCGATCGCAGTGGCAAGCCCGTAAGGCGGACCCTAAATCCCCCTCACCCTTCGATCTTCACGCAACTTGCCTGTTCCAAGAACTGATGATTCCGCTGCGCGGGGCGATGAAGTGAACGCTTCGCCATAAGCGGATAGGCCGATGCTTGAGGTGAGGCCTGATTGGTTCGGCGTGATGGTGCTAATGGCACCAGTCGAGCCACCGTCACTGATGGGCTGGTAGATAGAAGCCGAACGGCAAAAGATCAGGCCTCGTCGATAGCGTGTCGCTCAATGCAAGCCGGTCCCCTGCCCTCTCGTACCAAAGCTAATCAGTGAACCGCTAGTCTAGGAGCGAGCTTTGCGACGGCGCTTGAAGTGAGAGCCTGCCTGAAAGCTCACTTTCCCATTGGGGTCCGGGGAGGATTTGGGCGCGCTTTTCCGTGACACATATCAGTTGATGCGGCTATTGATCGGTCCGTCCTGAGATCGCCGAGGAATAGTCATGCTCGACTCGCTTTTGCCCTATGCCCCACTTGGAACATTGTTGAGCGGATTAGCGCTGTTGCTCGGTGCCTTGGTCGCAGCAGCGACCCTCTTCGTCTACCACCTACGTTCGCGCGAAGATTCGATCTATCGTGACCTTTGCGCGCTTTATAAGAGGTTCTGGGAAAGCAACGAACTGGCGAAAGTTCGACGGTGGATCGACAGTGACGCTGAATTTGGTGTCGTGTCGCCTGCCCTAAATGTCGTCAATGCGTCGCCGCTCCCGCGACCCCTTGAAGCCCATGAGGCTTCAAATATCGAATTGATCGACCGGTTTTGCGCGATAATGATGGAAGCAGCGTTTCTTCGCGAAATTGGTCGCAACAAAAAGCGCCGCGCCCATCTGGATGCAATGTTTCTGGAACACTGGCTCAGCAAGTTTTCCGAGCGAGCCGAGTTGCTGCACTATGCGAAACGATATTGGCCGCATCTCTACGGACACATTCGCCGGATACAACGCCGAAAACCTAAAAACCCGGCCCCTTAAGGAGGATCGACAGATAATAATCGTCTGTAATTTGAGGGTCCCTACGCGCTTCAAGATCCGACGACTGCGCTTCGCCTCCATTTTCGGCGTTTGGCTGCGCTGCCTTTTCCGCCAACATTTTCAAATAAGCGTCGAATTCGGCTCTCGTATTGAACGGATATATAGCGTTTTTATCTTCGTCCATTGTCAGCTCTGAATAGTATTCCAACAATTTACATGAATATTGATTCGTGGGCAAATTTGCGAATAGCGTCTACTCAGGTCTCACCAAAAACCATGGGCTGGCGCTGAAGGTTTGTCGCCGCGTCGCCATCGGGCCTAGCCGCCCCCTTCCCCACCTTCAAGGCCAAGACGAGCGACCGCCATGCGGTCGGCCTTGAAGGCGTGGCCCCCGGTGCGTCTCGATCGGCCCGGCGACGGCGGCTCCGAAAACCATGGCGCAACGCTCCGCCTGCTCAAATCATCAAAACACCAAGTCACCAGCTCACCACCTGCCGACTTGGTGACATGGGCACAACGGCAAAGCATTAGGCGATGAGATAGCGGCCTGCGTGAGTGGATGCTTGATGGCTTAGGCCGAGAGTGTTGGAACACGGCGGCTCGGCGCGGTCTCTATGCCATCAGGTAGTGACTTGGTGGCTTGCTTGTTTGGACTCTTGCCCGGACCACCAGCTCCGCAACTGATGGCTTGGTGAATTGAACGAATCTGGCACCCTTGTTCTGACAGGTCATCTTGGTGGCTTGCCGTGTTGCAGAGTTAGGGAG
>CAYGNS010000175.1:0-5845 GCA_964351295.1 uncultured Gammaproteobacteria bacterium | reverse complement strand
TGTAAAAATGCAGGCTTGTGGCGGGCTAGGTTCTGAAGCCTTTAAGTGTAATTTCTCCAAGTTTTTGGTGAACGGAGAAGTCGAGGTAGTTGCGCGGTTTGGCTCTGCTGAAACGCCCGAAAGTATTGCTAAAACGATAAAGAAGTATTTGTAGATATTGGTTGTACCGTACTTGGCAGCTGCGCTGCGCCAAGTTAGGGTTAAACCGCTAATCTAATAATCTATGGTATGGGCTGGTCGTGATATTCGTTTAAGACGAAGGTGACGCGTTCATCCACGGTGCGCGGTCGGCGATGCCGTAATGCTTCGATTTGTTTCAAGCGTGGTAGAAGTCCGCGCTTATTTGCAATTTGAATAGAAAGTCCGGGTCGCGCATTAAGCTCTAGTACGAGCGGGCCACGGTTTTTGTCTAAGACGAGATCCACGCCCAAATAGCCCAAGCCTGACATTTCGTAGCAGCTAGACGCCAACTTCAATAGATTGGGCCAGTTGGCAATGCTTAAATCGAGTAGTGGTCGTTGCGTGTCCGGATGATGCGTAACTGGGCGATTATGTTGTACTGCAGCGCATGCTTTGCCGGTGGCGATGTCTATTCCTACGCCCACAGCGCCTTGATGCAAGTTAGCCTTGCCGTCACTGGCGTGAGTCGCTAAACGCGCCATGGCCATAACCGGATAGCCTTTGAATACGATGATACGGATATCGGGTACGCCTTCATGGCTAAGCCCTTCAAAAATTGGATCAAATTGGATCAGTTCTTCAATAATGGCAAAGTCGGTAACGCCGCCTAAGCTGAACAGCCCCGCTAACGTATTTGATAAATGGCGTATAACATAGTCTTTCGATACATGCTCGCCGCTTGCTTTGCGATAGCCCTGTTCGTCAGTATCCACCACGACCAAAATACCCTTGCCACCACTTCCGTTGGCTGGTTTGATGCAAAAGCTCGGGTGTTTGTCGAGGGTTTCGAATACAAAGTTAACGTCGTGTTGAAACGTGACCGTATCGATCAGCGCTGGCACCGCAATATCGTATTCTAGTGCGAGTTCTTTTGTCTTAAGCTTGTTATCAACGTTCGGATAAAAGTGGCGATTGTTGTAGCGCGCAATGTACGCAAAATTGCGCTTGTTCATACCCATGATGCCGCGCGCGCGCAGGATATTGGGGTCCGCGTAGTTAAAAAGGTCCTTAAACATGGTGGTGCGTGATCCGGCGCTAAAGTGCTATTGCGCTAGGGGGCGAAAACGTTGTAGTTCCGACAATCGGTAGCCGGTGTACTGACCCATCATTAAGACCGCCGCCATTACAAAAGCATGAATCCCTAAGAAGTTAAAGGCCCAGTGGCGAATCAAACTATTGTCCATGCATAAATAGGCTAGTACCGCTACGAACAAGCTGCCAAAGCCCTGAACCATCACTTCTTTGCTGCCGTCTTCTTCCCATATAATTGACATGCGCTCGATAGTCCACGCCATGATAATCATCGGGAAGAAGGTAATTTTGAGTGCTTCGCTGAGGCCCAATTGAAAAGCGAGCATGGTCAGCAAGGCAATTAAACCGATTACGACCATTACCCCAGCCGAAATACGCGCCACCAGTAACAGATTCAGTTTCGATAAGTAGGACCGAATAACAAGGCCGATCGAAACAATGGTAATAAAGCCGATGAGCCCGTTGAGTAATTCTGTTTGAATAAATGAAGTGGCGATTAGGATCGGCATAAAAGTGCCGCTGGTGCGCAATCCCACAATAATGCGCATAAACACGACCACTAAGGCCCCAATCGGTATGAGCAAGATTCCCTTGAACAAATTTTGTTCCGCGATGGGTAAGTTATACAGGCCAAAATCCCAATTGTCGCCAGCGATAGCGGTGTTTGCTTGGGTGAGTGCGCTGCTCGTGCGCTTGCCTATTGAGAAGCGAATGCGTGAATCTTCGCCACCTACTACGTCCAGCAAAGAAGGGCGATCTTCTAGCCACACGAGTACAGGAGTTGAGTCATCTAAAATACCCGACTCTATGTTTTTAAGCTCCCATTCGCCGTCCACATAAACTTTAACAAACGGTACAAGCCGCTGATTGCGGCGGCCGTCTTCCAGTGCTAAGCCGCGCGCCATTTTGGTGGAAACTTTGGCTAAATCCATCAGATATAAAAACGATTCGGTGCGCGTGTACTCTGACATTAAAAGCGCAGCATTTTGATCGTCTGAACCGAGTATCAATAGCGTTTGCGCCACCAATGAGCTTTGGTTGCCAGAACGTTCATAAGCGCTACGCAGAATGGCCTGCGCCGAACTCTCATAAGGCTCGGGCAGCGGGTCGCGCGCTGCGGGCGGTGCGGGTACAGGACCGGACTCGGGGTTAATCTTTTCGGTAAATGCGGCTTGGTAATACAGGGTCTGCGGACCGTTGACTGCGCGCTTGCTCCAGATGGCCCGCGCATCGTAGGCATCGCGGATGACATTAACGCCGAATGCGGGCGAGGCGGTGAACTCCTCAATCAGCTCAAACTGACCACTGCGCGGTAAGCTGAGAGTGGCTGTTACCGGTTCCCCGCGTCCTTGAAAAGTGATCTCTGCTTCAATTTGCCAAACGTCTACGCGCTTGCCGGGTGTGAGTGGGACGCCTACTTCCACGTGACGATAATAGATGTTGGAAAAACCCAGCAGCACTAGGGCGCTAACGATAACGATAAATGGAGTACGGTTATGCACTTCTCACCTTTAATTGTTCTTATTTTCGACGCTTTAACTGATGTTTTACGCTCACATCGACCACCGCACGGTCGCGCAGAAAGCTTCTACCTAACAGTGCTTGATAATCAAACTTTTTTCGATCAGCTAAATTGACGAGTTGGCGACGATAAATAATATTGCCTACCTTAATATCCATTCTGATCTCATAACGTTCATCCGTAAAGCCTTCGATTTTGGTTTTAATGCGTACATCATCGCGGATCTTATATTCAACCCAAGGCGCCTTTTTCAGATTAAGAAGTTTAAAGCGTACCCACTCGTCACCATCGCGTTCAAACTGTGTGAGCGCATACACCCCTACAGACGAAGTCTCAGCACCGGTGTCAATACGTGCTTCAAGTGTTACTTCCTCGTTATAGAACGTAACGTCTTCAACTTCTCCCAAATAGATTTTTTCGTCGAGCACATCGTTCTCGCACTGTGCTTCCAACTCTTTAATCTTGCGCGTTGCAGCTTGGGTCTCTTTTCGCGCTTCAGTCAGTTGTCGCCTTAGAGCACCCCCCACGCGATCGCTAATGTCAGCTTCTAATTGCTCTAGATTATTGCTGCACACAGTATCGAATTGCGTAATTAACGCGCTCTCTAGCGTGTCGAGTTTAGCGTCTAGTCTCGCTACCTCCAACTCTATTGTTTGTTTGCTCGGTGCTGTTTGACAGGCTGCAAGCAGTAACAATAGGCACAATATGGGGAAATTTTTAGCCAGCATAACGATTGGATGGGTTGAATGAATATCAAGTCAAAATTAAACGGCAGATACTAGCACAGCACGGCTCTAATGCTAACAGAGTCGTGACATCAAAGCGGATTGGAATTAAGCTATAAATGCATGATTTTGCTGCATCAATATGAGGCGCCTCCCTGCGCATGGGCTATCAAAGATTGAAAGAAAGGCATCGACAAGAGCGGCATGATTTTCCGCAAGGATTGTCGGTGCGCATTCATCGCGCCCTGGGTTGGTTACAGCGTTCAGAGCAGGAAGATATGGATGTAGACGCGCATTTTCTATTTTTATGGATCGCATTTGCCTGCGCGTACTCGCAGGAGATACCGAATGTAGCGGCTGTAAGTGAACGATTACGGCAACGCCAATTTTGGCAGAAGATCATTAATTTAGATAAGGGTCAGCAAATTTATCAGACGGTGTGGCGCGAATTTCCACAATCGATTCGATTACTCAAGGACAATCAATATGTTTTTGAAGGTTTTTGGAAATTTCAGCGCGGCGAATTATCGTTAGAGCAGTGGGAGGAATCTTTTGCCAATAATAAGCGACAAATCACTAGGGCCCTGGCGAAACAGGACACTACACGCCTAATCGAGCTCTTATTCGACCGGCTGTACACCTTGCGTAATCAATTAGTGCACGGAGGAGCTACGTGGAACGGTCGCGTCAACCGACCGCAAATGGAGTCTGGATGCCGTGTACTAACGCTGTTCGTGCCAGCGATGTTAGAGGTGATGTTGGATAATCCGCATGAACTGTGGGGCGAAGAAACCTACCCAGTTGTGAGTTGACGGCCTGCGAAGACCGGCCTTTCATCTGCTCTGAGATATTCCCCAAATTGCGCGTCGGCGCCTCTTGACCTTAGCAACGTTCTACCATTTTATGACTTCAAGCAAGTTACTAAAGTCGTCGGTCCACACGATGGGCTTTGCCAAATGCGGCCATGTAGAAATAACGTCGAGGCGCGTGATTGCTGCAACCAGATCTTGATTGCTGGTTACTAATATCCAGTCATTGGGATCAGTAATGTCGCCTCCTGCATCGGAAATCCAATAGGCATCTTTACCCGAGCGGGCCGCCAATTGACGCACCACATCGGATAAATCTACATGACGGTTGGTGATGTGCATTGCGAGTACACCGTCTGTTTTCAAGTGTTGCCAGTACAATTTAAACGCTTCTTGAGTGAGCAGGTGTTTCGGAATTGCGTCACCGCTGAATGCGTCGATTGCCAGTATGTCAAATTGTTGCGAGCCTTCTTTCAGTAGTTGTTTCGCCAACGATACGCGACCGTCACCAATAATGGTGCTAATAGTGGCTTTGCTCTCGGTCAAATAACTAAAGTATTGATGCGCTAGTGGTGCAACATCTGGGTTTATTTCATAAAAACTGAAACGGTCTTGTGGTTCGCCGTGGGCGGCTATGGTGCCGACCCCCAAGCCAATCGTCGCGACGTTGAGAGGTTGTTGCGCTAAACGTGAAGGGTGCTGAGCAATTGCGTAACCAATGCCTGACTGTTTGCCGAAATACGAAGTGGGGATAAGCCGGCGCACACTGTTCGGGTACTGCTCGCCATGGCGAATGCGGCCGTGGTACATCGCACGGTAATGATCTCTTGTGCCAGCATAATTCTCGTAAACGTGCACCACCCCATAGAAGTTGCGCACTGTTTGCAATGAGCCCAAGCCTTGGTCGGCTTTATGTTGCAGCAGTTGCTCGCCCACGACCACGAGGCCTATGAAAGCGGTGGCGGAGAAAGCGTAACGTGAGGCAGGCTTAAGTGAATGTCGGTCGAAAAATAGTGCGAAACAGGCTACGAGTCCCACGGCTATGACTACTAGGTGTAATTCCCAATAGCCAGTAAAGATTAGGGGTGCAACAAAGTTCACAAAGACGCCACCCAACGCGCCACCTAATGCCACGAGCAAGTAGAACAGCGTTAGATATTGGGTATCTGGTCGCGCGCGTACGAGTTCACCATGGCTCACCATGCACAAGCCAAATAGGGCCAGACAGTACGCGGTTAATTCAAATAGTAGGGGCAACGATTCGTTCGCGTAGTCTTGCCGCAGTACATAAACCAGCAAGCCCACGCCAACCGCCAAAAAGGGATACCAGATTGCGCGTTTATACCAAGCGTCCCGATCAAAACAAATAATGAAGCTGATCAAGTACAAACTTAAGGGCAGCACCCAGAATAGCGGCGCGACCGTTACGTCTTGCGTTATTTGATTAGTGAAAGCGACCACAACAATCGAGCCCAAAGCGGAGAGCCCAACCCACAGCAGCTTGCTTGGCCAAGAGGGTGACTCACTCGATGCGGCAACCTTGGAGCCTTCAGCTGTTATTGGAGAGCCTTCCACCG
>CAYGNS010000174.1:0-5888 GCA_964351295.1 uncultured Gammaproteobacteria bacterium | reverse complement strand
GTTATACACATAGTTGTTCTCGACAATGGCAGGCCGACTGTTCTCGATCTCGATACCCGCTACGCTGTCGAACACATGGTTGTGCGCCACGTGCACATTGTCGCTCATGCCAATATAAATGGCCGCGTCTTCGATCCCCGACACCACATTGTGCTCAACAATGCCGTTTTTACCGAGCTGCGGAAAAATGCCGTATACGCCCGTGTCGATAATCTGGTTATTGCGAATCTCAAAATTATTGCCCGCCTGGCCCATAATGGCGTTGCCTTTGTAAGCGGTAATCTTAAAGTTCTCGACAATAAAATTGTTGCCCGAATACAAAATCGCGTCGTTCATAGTGCCCTGACCATCGAGTGTGGCGCGCTTGCCCTGCTCGATTACGCCTATCAGGCTAATGTCGTCTTTATCAACGTATACCGTTTCGTGATAGAGGCCAGGCATTACTCGAATTTCGGTGCCCGGTTGCGCATTTTTCACGGCTTCTTGGATTGACTCACCGGCGTTTATTGTCACTACCGTGCGGGGCGCTTTTTCGGCCGCCTTGCTGGTATCACCGGTTGCTTCGCTAACCCCACCTGCGTAACTTTTGCCCGATTGGACGTCGGTATAATTAAGCGTCGCGCCGGAGTTTTTCTGGCCTAGAAAATAGGCACCCAGCACCAAGGCTAATACGGTAAATGTGTACAGAACTTTTTTTAGTTTCATTATTATTCCTCCATTCTGCGCTGAGTGTAGATCAGCCTGTGCGCCCGCGCAATCGGGCTCGATTAAAAGTACCCCAGCTCCCTCTGCACTAACGCAAAAGTGCCTGCTTATAAAACCGGCGGCAGGCCCGACGGATTAACCGTTGGCACCGTAGGCATAAAACTTTGGTCCTCGAGTGTGGCAAAAAAGGCCACGAGCATCGCCACTTCTTCCGCCCTTAAATCAGGTTCCCAAATATGCCAGTGAATCAGCAAGTCTTCGCCTTCGGGAATAGCATGCCCGCGACCTTTGCTGTAAAACTCAGCGGCTTCGGTTAAGGTGCTGAACACCCCCGAATGCATATAAGGTGCGGTCTTCGTGATATTGCGTAAGCTCGGCACTTTAAAACCCGCGCGCAATTGCTTGGCGTTGTACGTTAGTTCGGCTCCCGCATCGAGCGGCAACCCAGCTGGTTCGGGTGTGCCGATTACGGCCACTTGATTGTTGGTAAATAAGGGGGGCGTATGGCATTCCGCACAACGCGCCACAAACGAACGAAACACGTTTAACCCAGCAATTTCCGTCTCGGACAATACCGCATGGTTACCATGCGCATACTGGTCATAGCGGCTGTTTAGTGATACCAAACTGGTTTGAAACGCAGCTAGCGCCGTGTAGATGTTAGGTAGCGAAATAACGGGTTGTTGTGTAAAAGCGTCGGCAAACAACTGAGGATAATGCTCGTTGGTGTTTAGGCTCTCGAGTAATTGCTGAGGGGTGTTGGCCATTTCGATGGGCGAATACAACGGTCCCGTAGCTTGTTCTTCTAATGATTTGGCGCGAGCGTCCCAAAAGAAATGCGGTAGAAAGGCCATATTCCATTGACTCGGCGCCGACCGTTTACCAGTGGCGCCACCCACTCCCACTGATACCGCTCGACCATCGGTAAAGCCTTTATCTGGCTGATGACACGACGCGCAGGCAAGGCTTTGATCGCCCGATAACAGGGGGTCGAAAAACAAATACCGACCGAGGTCTATTTGTTGCGGCGAAAAGCCATCTCGAAAGGGTGGCAAGCCTGTTTGGGTGCCGCCCACGCCGCTGTTTTGCAGCGAATCATAAAATTGATACAGAGACCGCAACCGACATTCATTAGCCTTTGTAAGCTCAAAGCCTTGCGGGCAATGGGCGGCTAATGTAAACGTCCGGCCGGCAGCAAGCGACTTACTAAGACCGACCAAAGACAACACAGCGATTGCAACAAGCGCGAGAGCGAGTACACGTTGCTTAAGCAACAACCCGTCACGAATTAAATGGCGCATAGATCTAACCCCAAATCCGCACAACTATTGCGCCATGGCCTCGGCATTAAGCGACTGAATATAAGCGGCCACATCGGCGATTTGTTGCGTTTCGGGCATGGCGGCCGCCATCATCGACATTTGGCGACCAAACTTATCAGTACGCTCGGTGCCTCGCTGCCCGCTTAAAAACTTTTGATACTGGGCGGTAAAGTAGGCGGCACTTAGCACCCGTAAATTTGGCGCGTTGAGCATGTCGTTGCCGATCGCATCACTACCATGGCAACTGCCGCAATAAGACTGATATAGCTTGGCACCAGAACGCACATCGCCCTCACTGGCCTCACCCGCAATCGCTGCGAAATTGGCCGGCAAAGCGCTTACATAATCACTCACCGCCACCATTGCCTGTGTGTCTAACCCGCTAGCCATGGCTACCATTTGCGCGCCTGTGTTATCACCCTCGGCCTGGCCACGTACACCCGCTTTGAAATGCGCAAGCTGACGTTGCAAATACGCACTGGATTGGCCTGCAAGTTGGGGTGACGCCATAGCGGGCACGCCCTGTGCCGCCGAGCCGTGACATACCACGCATTGCTGCGCATAAACGGCTGCTCCATCTGCCGCTTGCGAACCATAGGCTATGGCGAGTAAAGCTGTGCCGAACAACAATAGCGCGCCACGTTTCTTAGCGCATGAGGACACGGTAATAACCGTAAAAAAAGAAGGTAGATGGCTGATCATGAGTGTTGCTCGTTTGCACGCTAATTTCTGTAGACGCAAACTATACCTAAAAGCAGGCTAATAGGGCAAAACAAGTGCGCGGCTTGATGGCGCACCCGCAAGCACACATACAAACACACCACGAATTCTACAACAATGACGCTAGAGGATATTCCCGCGAAGCTTTTACCTCTTCCATTACTACGTGGGTGTTGAGCGTAATCTGGGAATCGACCGCTTGGATCAGTTCGTCGGTGATGGCTAAATAGCTTTGCATGTCGGGTGCGACCACTTTTAATAGAAAATCAAATGCACCGCTCACCGTATAGCACTCAAGAATCTCTGGCGTGGCGGCGACGTGTGCTTGAAACGCCGCCACATCGTCTTTGGTTTGCCCGCTAATCGACACCGTCACCAAGCATTTAACAAAGCGGCAGAGTTCATTAAGATTGAGCCGAGCATGATACGCGGTAATGATATTGGCCGCCTCGAGTTTGCGCACCCGCGTTAAACAGGAGCTCTGTGAGAGGTGTACTTGTGCCGCCAAAGCGCGATTGGTAATTTTGGCGTTGTGCTGCAAAGCTTGCAAAATGCGCAGATCGATAGAGTCAATATGTTCCATACGGCCGAGTCTCGGTTAATGTAGTGCTTACAGCCGCGCTGCCCCAGTGCTTTGCACTGCTACTCTGGCGCTCGAACTCAGGGTAATTTAGCCGAATTTATTGCGGCTATGCTTTAATTCTAACGTGAATGGGCAACACATTGTGCCTAAACAGTGGCAAGCCTCCGCTTGATTTAGAATTATATTCGCCTGATACGCAATTCAACCAAATTAATTTTGGTTAAATTGCGTTTTTTAGTGGCTCATTTGGTGATTAGAGGATTATATTGTGCGTCATAGGCTGGTGCTGAAACTGGATTAACATCCACCTATATTGCGCCCTACCGCCTCCCATACACTTTAACGAGACATACTAGGCCATGAACCACTCTGCGCACCCTACGGTAAAAACCACTACGCACTATCCTGAGTCCCGCGAAGCACTCTTTCCAACCTACGCCCCCCCTCAAGAAGCGTTTACGCGCGGGGCTGACTGTTATTTATACAACGAGGGTGAAACCGAAGGCTATTTGGATTTTTTTGCCGGCATTGCCGTTAACGCGCTTGGCCACAGCCACCCGCAACTCGTTAAGGTACTGCAAGAGCAAGCTAGCACGCTTTGGCATGTATCGAATGCGCTGCGTGTACCGCAAGGCGAACGCTTAGCACAGCAGCTCGCCAACATCGCTGGCTTACATCGCGTATTTTTTACCAACTCTGGCACCGAAGCCGTTGAGTGTGGCTTAAAAATGATGCGCCGTTTTCATTTTGATCACGGCCGACCAGAGCGCGATCGCATTATTGGAGTAAATCACGCGTTTCATGGCCGCACGCATGGCGGCATTTGTGCTGCGGGCAATCCCGAACACACCAAAGGCTTTGTGGGTAAAGACGAGCGCTTCGACCACGTAGCCTTTAACGATTTAGCGGCCTTAGAAGCGGCCATTAGCGATAAAACGGCCGGCATCATTATGGAAACAGTGCAGGGCGAAGGCGGTGTCTATCCAGCACGCCCAGAGTATTTGCAACGGGTGCGTGAGTTGTGCGACGAGCACGGCATTTTGTTGATGCTTGACGAAGTGCAATGTGGCATTGGCCGTACCGGCAAATTCTTTGCGTACGAACACTACGGTGTGCAACCCGATATTGTCGCCAGCGCCAAAGGTTTGGGCGGTGGCTTTCCAGTAGGGGCGTGTATCGCTAGCAAAGCCGTAGCCGACTCTATGGTGGTTGGCACACACGGCAGCACATACGGCGGCAATCCGTTGGCGATGGCCGTGGCCTCTAAAGTGGTGGAGATTATCGACGACGTTGAGTTTCTAGCCCACGTAAAAAGCAGCAGCGAACTTCTGCATAAGGGCTTACAAGACTTAGTGAGCGAGTTTCCGGAGATTTTAAAGGAAGTACGCGGCATGGGTTTGATGATTGGGGTTGAATGCATTCCAGCGGGCGCAAACGGTGATATCGTGACCATTGCCCGCGCGCACAAATTATTAATCACCAAAGCGGGCAACAATACGCTACGCCTGTTGCCGCCGCTCATTATTGGCGCAACGGAAATCTCAGAAGCATTAACCAAGCTCAAAGCCAGTTTGCTTGAGTATCAAGCGCGGTCTAAAGCCGCCTAAATCAGCGTACGGGCGTACGGGTTAGAGGCGCAAGCACACGCTTGCGCCTTCACTTGGCGCCCAAGCTCAAACAAAAGAGCGGCATTACGCACACGGTGCACAAAGCAGGTCCATTCACTCGTACAAAGAATGCGCCACTTTGTTCCGCGCTAGCTTACTTTAAGGAGATTCGGATGACTCTGGATACGTCGACAGATACGGCATTGGATACACGTGCAATGCTCGATTGGCTAGACACGCAGCAAGCGGCCATGGAACAGGTGTTACCACAGTGGAGCGAAATCAATTCCGGTTCGTATAACCCAGACGGCGTTAATGCCTTTGGATTAGCGGTGCACGACTACATAAACCAGCACCTTGCGGTTGAGTGCGAGCGCATTAGCATGCCGACGGTACAGAGCGTGAATGCGCGCGGCGAGATCGAACAGTTGGCAGTTGGCGATCTGTGGTTGTATCGCAAAGCGCAGGCTCCCAAAAACCCGTCTATTACCTTATTACTTACGGGTCACTTAGACACGGTTTTTCCCATCGACAGCGCATTTCAGCAGTGCACGATGCTCGAAGCCGGCGTGTTAGGCGGCCCCGGCGCAGCGGATATGAAGGGCGGCATTTTGTTAATGCTCAACGCCCTGCGCGCCATTGAGAGAAGCCCGCTGGCCGAGCTTGTTAACTGGCAAATCTTACTTAACCCCGATGAAGAAATCGGTTCGTTGTCGTCTGCACCCTATCTCGCTAAAGCCGCGCAAGCGGCCGATATCGGCTTAGTGTACGAACCGAGTATGCCGTCGGGTGATCTGGCCGGTGCGCGTAAAGGCAGTGGCAATTTTAGTTTGATCGTAACGGGCAAAGCGGCCCACGCAGGCCGCGAGTTTCACTTAGGCCGCAACGCCATAACGGCGCTTGCCGAAGCCATGTTAGCGCTGGAAAAAATTAATGCGAGCGACCACAACA
>CAYGNS010000173.1:0-5916 GCA_964351295.1 uncultured Gammaproteobacteria bacterium | reverse complement strand
GCTTCGCTCACCACAAAGCCGCCACCAATTGAGTAAAACGTACTCTCGCGCAACACATCACCATTTGCGGCAAAAGCGGTATAGGTCATGCCGTTGGAATGGTATTCCAAGGTTTTATCAAGGCGAAATTTAAGATCGGTTGCTTCACTAAATACGACGGAGTGTTCGCCAAGTAGCGACAAGGTGCCGCGCTCTCGAATAGTTGCAAGCCGCTGAGCTACGCCGTCTACATCCACCGTTTCGGCTTGCTCGCCCTCTAAACCCAACAACACCGCCACATCAGTACCATGCCCCCGACCCGTGGCACCGAGTGAGCCATACAGATCTATGTGAATTCGTGCGACCGCACCAAGCAAATCAGCGTGTTGTAACTCCAAGGCAAACGTTTTAGCCGCGCGCATTGGCCCCATGGTGTGGGAGCTCGATGGCCCCATACCAATACTGAATAAATCAAAAACGCTAATGCTCATGGCTAAAATTGGATCTCGATAATGGTTACAGCGTAAAGCGCTGACGGGCATGCGCAAACAGTGCGTAGTGTACGCTTGCATAGTAATCTTAGCCAGACACCCCATCTGACGCGCTCACGACACCACATAGCCTAGTGGCGACTTGGGGGTGACGGTACCTCGTCATTTCCACGAAGGTTGGAATCCAAGATCTCGTTCGGTGCTAGGTATTGGTTCCCCGCCTCGGCAACGGCTCCTGTGTTGCACTACTCGCTGCGTCCATGCAGCGATGCACTGGGAAGACGGCGGGGAAGACGCTACCATCAAAACTGCAATCGCTGCTGCTGGCGTTCTTCGCGCGGCGTTAAGCCAAACATATCTCGATAGGACTTACTAAAGTGCGAAGCGGAGACAAAGCCGCAGGCAATGGCGACATCAGAAATCGAAATGCTAGTTTGTAGCAACAGTTGTCGCGCTTTCTTTAACCGCAAATCTAAATAATAGCGGCTCGGTACACAGCCTAAATATTTACGAAACAGTCTCTCTAGTTGACGCCTAGAAACACCCACCAAACTCGATAGATCATCAAGATTAATTAATTCCTCTAAGTTAGATTCCATCAGCTCAACAGCCTCGATTAACTTGGGTTGATCCGCACCAATCAACAGCTTTAACGGCACGCGCTGCCGGTCATATTCACCGCGCATTCGGTCGCACACAAATTGTTCTGAGATCGACACAGCCAACTCTTTTCCGTGTTGTCGTTTGACTAACTCGTACATCATATCCAATGCCGCGGTGCCACCCGACACTGTATAGCGATCACGATCTAGCTCATAGAGCTCCTCGCTCACAAATATCTTAGGAGATGTCTCACGCAAACTTGCCAGGTTCTCCCAATGAATAGTGCAGCGATACCCCTCCAACATGCCGGCGGTAGCTAGAATTTGCGTCCCAGTACAAATACCGCCCAAAATCACATTGGCTTTTGCCGCGCGCTGTAAGTGGGTTTTGATGATTGGGTTCCATTGTTGTCCGACGCGCACCCCCGCGCACACAAACAAGGCGTGTAGATCGTGCATGTCAGCAATAGCGGCATCCGGCAATATCGTCATGCCATTGCTGGCGGGTACGGGTGCTCCTGTCAGGGTATAAGTGGGCCACTCGTATAGGGTTTCATTGCGCAAACGATTAGCCATACGCAACACCTCTACCGCAGAGGAATAGGCGATCATGGAATAATTTGGCAACAGCAAAAAACCGTACCGCAAGGCAGAATTTGTGCTCATTGGATACGAGCCTCCCAGAAATTAAACCGACGTAAACAAACGCTGAATTATTGTTGTTGTGCCGCGACGTGTCACCAAATTGGTAGTCAGCGATGGCTAGCGCAAACTGTAAACGCGCACTAAAGTTGCATTGTTCTTAAAACGACAATTTTGTATTCTGATAATACCGTCTACACTAAAAATAGTCCGAAAAATCGCTTTTCGTCAATAATTAGACTCATAACTTAGTGGCGGATTCTTCGCTACAATTCAAGCACAGCGCTTTAGTGTTAAACTCTGGCAAAAATAAGATTGAGCTAACCATGAGTTTTCAAGAAATAAACTTAGATTCCGCGCAGTTTTTAGCGGCCCTAAACGATAATTTAAACAATCGCTTTTACGCACAGTCCCGAGCCAACGCCAAAACGCTTTTTCAACAATTAGTCGAAGGCGAGGCACAGCCTTTTATGCGCATCGGGGTGGCTGACGCGGGCGACATACTGTGCGACCTTACGCTCGACCACTCAGAGCATGTCGGTAAAATCAGCTTTAGTAAATTCCGTAAAGCGTTGGCGATGATGATGCTCAATATAAAAGATCGAGTAGAGGCGCAACGACCATTAAACCCAATGGTGAGCGAAACCGGAGACATACTGTTCAACATCCCAGGGGTACTGCAAGGTGCCGATGCAACCAACGTGATTGTGTGTGGTGTCAGCCAAACAGGTCCGGGCCGCGCTACCGCCAAGCTCATGTATTTAAATCCCGAGGCCTACGTGCAAGCCGCTGCGGCTACGGCGACCACTGGCGACAGCTAGATTCATGGAACTGCCTCAACCTTTTGTAAGACTACCTTTTCAGTTTGATGCCGAGCGACTGCGTACCGAGCTCGCACAGTTCAGCGACGCCGCTTGGATGCCGCATCCATCGGGCATCGAGGGCAATTTGGCCATTCCCCTCATATCGCTTAATGGCGAACATAACAACCATTTTGCCGGTGCCATGTTGCCAACCACGCATTTGCGCCAATGCCCCTATATGCAAACGGTCATGGGCAGTTTTGATGAAGTATTAGCGCGCTCCAGACTGATGCGCCTCAATGCGGGTGCCGAAGTGCGGGCGCATGTCGACTTTAACTACCACTGGCACTCTCGTGTAAGAATTCATATACCCATTGTCACCAACCCCCAAGTCACTTTTTATTGCGGTGATGCTGAACTGCATATGCAGGCTGGTGAGTGCTGGATTTTTGATTCTTGGCGTTGGCACAATGTCATAAATCGCAGCAGCGAAGACCGTGTGCACTTGGTTGTAGATACCGCGGGGTCGTCCAAATTCTGGCACATGGTTGATCAAATGAGCGCTTATGATGCGCACTTGCCCAAGGCCGAACTTGACGCATTAACTACCTTTATCCCCTACGCGGGCGACACGCCTAAGCCGATTAAAACGGAGCAATTTAATGTGGCACCCGTAATGTCGCCTGGTGAGCTCGAAAGCTTGGCCAACGAACTCGTGCGCGACTTTCGCCGCCACCCCGACAACCCTAGTGCACTCGCAAACCAATACGCAACGTTTCTCCGTGATTTAAGCAAAAATTGGCGCGCCATTTGGTCGCAATATGGTTACAGCTCCGAGGGGTGGCCGCATTATCGACAACTACTCGATGCACTCATGCAGCAACTGCATCCCAACCCACGCGCCCTGCTCACGCACAGTAATAATGTGGGTGTAAACCCCATTATCGTGCAGCGGATCGTGCGTGCCGCGCTACATACTGACCAAGTGGAGCGCTATTAAGGCTTAAACTCATAGTCAAAAGCCGCACAATCTTGGGCATAAAACTGCCCCACTAAACTCTCCAGCTCTTGATCGTACAGCGACCTGTAAGACGCATGTTGCGACATATTTTTGGTCGCTAATCGTGTTGGCGGCAAGCTTAAACGTTGCAGCACGGCATTCAAATCCGCTTGTAGCGATTCGTAGCGGCCGATAAAGTCCAAAGGGATGTGGCCTTGTTCGTTGCGTAGCAATTCAATTTGGGGTCGCACAAGTATGCGACGTTGAAAATCAGGGTGCCCGATAGCGGCTTTCATCCAGTCAGTCTCGTTACCCACAAACTGGGGATTATTTCGATTTAAAAACGCACAGATCGACACAAACCGATCGTAAGGATTACGCACAAAAGCAAACTTAAACGACGACTGCCAAACTTCGTCGCTAATGTGCGCAGTAAGTTGTTGTACCGAAATATGCCCGTGCCCCACTGCCGCGAGCTGCGAAATGGGCGCCAAAGTACGTCCGAACAGAGTTTGTTGTTGCCAATCATTTGGCCCGAGGTGCGGCGCCAGAGCGGCTCGAACCGAATGGGTGGCCGTTTTGGGCACCGCAAAATAGATAAAACGGTGTTGTTCAGAAAAGATCATCGCTCTCAGACTAACTCATTTCCCGACTTTTACAGTTGGCTATGCAAAATCAGGTTTTATTCTCGGTTTTAACAGCGTAGTTCTACAGCGGATAACGCGCCAAAACTTCATCACCCAAGGCTTGTTTGAGCGGCTCCAAATGCGTTTCAAAATGCCGCCATTGTTCTAATGCGGTGGTGAATATTGGCTGGCGCACTTGTTCGGCACTGGGCGTGCGCACGTTGCGTTTGGTTTTATAAAAATCAATACACGCTTGCTCAAACTCCAAACCACAAAAGTCCAACATGCGCCGCACTTGGGTGTCTAAATCACTGACCACATCCTCGTGCTGCACACGCAGTACCGAACCCGGCAGCACATCCTCCCAATGATCCATTAACCGCACATATTCCCGATAATACTCGCCAATCTCGCGCAGACCATAAGTAAACTCTTGGCCCTCGGCAAACAATTGCTTAAACCCGCTAAAACAGCAAGACATTGGATGCCGGCGAGCATCAATGATTTTGGCATTGGGTAAGATCAATTTAATGAGCCCAATGTGTAAAAAATTATTCGGCATTTTGTCGATAAACAATGGCGCCGCTTGTCTAAATACACGGGTACTTTCAATATATTGCTCGCCAAACTGCGTAAGCAGCTCAGGATCAATATCGCGTAAAACGGCAGGGTAACGTGGCTCTTCGCCCACCTTCACCGCCGCGCGCCCGCGCAAGCGTCGGGACAAGCCGAGTATGTCTGGCAGTTCATGGGTACCGTCAATCTGCGAGTGCGATGCGAGAATTTGTTCTAACAGTGTTGACCCCGCGCGCGGTAAGCCAACGATAAAGATGGGATCGGGCGCACGACAACCGACATCGGCGTATTGAGCGAAGAGCGCCCGGTCACACACGCTTATTTGACGTGCGACGCGCTTAGTAATATCTGGCGAAGCACCTTTAGCGCGCTGAGCATTGAGTCGATTGCCACGTTCGTAAAATTCAAAGGAGCGGTCGTAATCGGCTTGATCTTCGTAAGCCTTGCCCAACGCAAAGCAAAAATGCACGCGATCGACCACCGAGGTCGTAGTGCGTTGCTCAAAGTCCAGCATATGGGCTATCTCTGTGGGGGTAAATTGATATGTTTTAGTGTTGGCTAAACTCCAGAACGCATCGCCGAAGTCAGGCGTATGCTGATAGAGCGCTTGGTATGCGGCCACGGATTGCTCGAAATTGCCCGCGGTTTTATGCGCGTGCCCGATCAGCAAGTAGGCACTCTTAAGATTGCGCTTTTTATTAATTAGCTCGTTGAAACAGGCTATGGCGCCCTCGGTATCGCCCACCCCCATGCGTGTAGACCCTCGCAGAGTTTTAAACTCATCGTTGTCGGGATCTAGTTGCACTAATTCGTTAGCTACAGCGTCGGCGGCAGCAAATTTTTGTCGCTTAAGTTGTACGGTGGCGAGGTCAAATTTTGCACCGATATGTTTTGGATCAAACACCACTGCGCTGTCGAGCATAAACTCTGCGTCATCCAGAATTTGTGCTTGCGTGGCAATTTGTGCGAGTACTCGTAAGCCTTCAACATGCTGCTTATTTTCTCGCATAAACGCTCGGCAGACCTGATCCGCCGAATCAAGATCGCCTTGATTGAGAAAGCTCTTAGCCGCAAGCAACTTGGGTGGCAGAGCCGATAGTTCGTCTACATGCCGTTGCGCAAGTTGACTATTTTTTTCGTCACCCAGCATTTTGTAGAGTTGTACTAGGGGCGTCCTACTCGACAATAGCGCAGGAT
>CAYGNS010000172.1:0-5936 GCA_964351295.1 uncultured Gammaproteobacteria bacterium | reverse complement strand
CGAATGTACAAGAAGTGTTAGACCTTGGCATCTACGGCTGGGAGCTGTCGCGCTACTGTGGATGTTGGGTAGGCTTAAAAGCGATTACCGAAAACATGGACTCGGCGATCTCGGCCGAGATTGATCCTGCGCGCATTAACATTGTGCGGCCAACGGATTTTAAAATGCCACCCGATGGCGTAAACGTGCGTTGGCCCGATGCGCCAATGGCGCAAGAAGAGCGCCTGAACAAATACAAGATTTATGCAGCACGTGCTTTCGCGCTGGCGAATGATCTGAATAAGATTGTCATTGATACCGACAATCCGCGCCTTGGCATTATTACCTCAGGTAAGTCGTATTTAGATGTGCTGCAAGCCTTTGATGATCTTGGTATTGACGAAAAAACCGCCGCCGCGATTGGCATTCGAGTTTATAAAGTGGGTATGCCTTGGCCGTTGGAGCCAATCAAAACGCATGAGTTTGCGAGCGGCTTGCACGAGATTTTGGTGGTAGAAGAAAAGCGCTCGGTAATCGAAGATCAGCTTACCGGCCAGCTCTACAACTGGCCGCTGGAAGAGCGCCCTCGCGTGGTTGGTGAATACGACGAGCATGGCAATGACCTATTAACGAATTTGGGTGAGCTCACGCCCGCGATGATTGCGCGCGCGATTGCGGCCCGCATCGATGCGTTTTATACCAGCGAAACCATCGAAGCGCGCATAAAATTTATTAACCGCAAAGAGCGCACGCTAAAAAAAGAGCGCAAAGTATCTGAGCGCAAAGCGTCGTTCTGTTCAGGCTGCCCGCACAATACCTCCACCGAAGTTCCCAAGGGCTCGATTGCCGGCGGTGGTATAGGCTGTCACTACATGAGCACATGGATGACCAATCGCCCCGCGCACAACTTCACTCATATGGGTGGTGAGGGCGTAACCTGGACAGGTATGTCGCCGTTTACCGAAACCCAGCATGTATTTCAAAATCTAGGTGATGGAACGTATTTTCACTCAGGCATTTTAGCCATTCGCCAAAGCGTTTCGTCAAAAGTAAATATTACCTATAAGCTGCTAAAAAATGGCGCGGTGGCCATGACTGGCGGGCAACAAGTGGATGGCGATATGGCCATGCCGCGTTTGGTAGCTCAGCTGCAAGGCGAGGGTGTTGCGCGCATTGATATTGTGTCGGACAACCCGCAGCAGTTTAAAAGTTTAGGCAGCGCCGACGTAGGTGTGTGGCATCGCGATGACTTATTGCTCGTGCAAGACAAGCTACGTAAAACGCCGGGCACCACAGTGCTTATCTACGAACAAGCGTGCGCGACCGCCAAACGTCGTGCGCGTAAACGCGGCCTTGTACCCGAAGCAAGCGAACGCGTGTTGATCAATTCGGCCGTGTGCGAGGGTTGCGGCGATTGCGGTAAAAAGTCTAATTGCTTGTCGGTAATTCCAAAAGAAACCGAGCTTGGTCGTAAACGTCAAATTGACCAAGCCGCGTGTAACCAAGATTTCTCGTGCGTTAAAGGCTTTTGCCCGAGCTTTGTAACCATTAGTGGCGCGCAACTTAAAAAGCGCAGCAGTGTAGATGCACTAGATGCGTTTAAGGATTTGCCCGAGCCCAACAAGCCCGATCTGAACCAACCGTGGAATGTGTTGGTAACGGGCGTAGGTGGTACCGGCGTACTCACCGTAGCTGCGGTGCTCGCAATGGCGGGGCATTTGGAATTTAAAGGCGTGGCCACGATGAATCAAACAGGCCTCGCACAAAAATTCGGGCCCGTGGTGAGCCATCTGCGTATAGCCAATAATCAAAGCGAGATTCACGCTGTGCGTATCCCTGCGGGTGACGCTGATGTAATGATCGGTTGCGATTTGGCCGTAGCGGCCAGCGACGACGCTTTGGCCAAGCTGCATAAGGATCGCAGCCACGTGGTGATTAACGACACGCTAACGGCAACGGCCGAATTCATTGATAACCCTGATGTGGTGTTTCATGTAGACCCAATGAAAGACGCCATTCGCGGTGAAGTAAAAGCCTCGCGGGCGTACTTTTTGCCCGCAGGCGAAATCGCCTCGGCGCTGTTAGGCGACAGCATCGCGACCAACTTATTTATGGTGGGTGTAGCGTATCAACGTGGTCTTATTCCTTTGAGCCAAGCGGCTATTTTTAAAGCCCTGGAACTCAATGGTGTGGCGGTGAAGTTTAATCAGCAAGCCTTTATGTGGGGCCGCATGAGTGTGGTGGATCAAGCACAGGTAGAAGTCGCTGCGCAAATCGACACCTCGCGTCCAGAGCGTCTTGAGGGGCTAAATGACATTATCGATTACCGCTATCGAGATTTGGTGGAATACCAAAACCAAGCCTACGCCGACCACTTTTCCGCGGTAGTAGAGCGGGTAAGGGAGCACGAATCTGCGCTCAACCAAGATGGCCGTTTGCCGTTGACGTTGGCAGTGGCTAAAGCGCTGTATAAAGTAATGGCCTACAAAGACGAATACGAGGTAGGGCGTTTGTACACCGATGGCCGCTTTGACGCGCAGCTCAATGCGCAGTTTGAAGGCAAAGTTAAGCTCACATTCCATATGGCGCCACCGTTAATTGCGCCGCGTAATAAACATACGGGCGAGCTTACTAAGATGCGCTTCGGCGGGTGGGTTAAATCGGTGTTTGGCGTATTACGTCGACTCAAGTTTTTACGCGGCACGGCCTTCGATATTTTTGGTTATTCAGCTGAACGCCGCGCCGAGCGCGCGCTTATTAAGCAGTTTGAAGCGACCCTAGATGAGCTATTGCAAAACCTCACCCAAGAGCGCTTGGCCAAAGCGGTAAAAATCGTAGATTCTTATAATTCGGTGCGGGGCTTTGGTCATGTTAAAGAGGCGAATCAACAACGGTTTGAGTCTGCCTTAAAGTTTGCCATGGCGGAGTATTACCAGTCGAAACCTAATGCTCAACCGAATGCAAAAAACAATGCGGGCACGTCTGGCATTTCGGTAGAGCATGTAAAACCTTCTTCTGATCGAGTGGCATAATGACTAAGTTGAATCCAAACGATGTGGTCATTGTGGCCGCCAAGCGCACGCCGTTGGGCTCGATGCTCGGGCATTTTAGCGAGCTCTCGGCCACCGACTTAGGTGCGGTGGCCATTCGTGCGGCCCTAGCGAGCGTACCGATTGCGGCGAGCGATATAGACGAAGTGATTATGGGCAATGTGGTGTCGGCGGGCTTAGGCCAAGCGCCAGCGCGCCAAGCATCGCTCAATGCGGGCTTACCGAATAGTATTCCGTGCACCACCGTGAACAAGGTGTGTGGTTCGGGGATGAAGGCTGCGATGTTTGCCAGTGATCAAATTACTGCAGGCTCGGCACAGTGCGTAATTGCTGGCGGCATGGAGAGCATGAGCCGCGCGCCGTATTTGCTGGAGCGGGGCCGACAAGGGTATCGCATGGGGCATGCCAAGTTGCTCGATAGCTTGTTTTTAGATGGCTTAGAAGATGCGCAAACCGGCGGGTCGATGGGCACGTTTGGTCAAACTACCGCCGACGAAGAAGGCTTTACGCGTGCTCAGATGGACGACTATGCCGTGGCTTCGGTGCAACGCGCCGTGGCGGCTCACGCCAATGGTCATTTCTTTGCGGAGATTGCGGGCGTTGAAGTAAAACGTAAAGACGGCACGCTCACTGTTACTGAAGACGAGCAGCCAGGACGCTCGTCCATCGAGAAAATTCCGAATCTACGCCCCGCCTTTAAGGCCGATGGCACGGTCACGGCGGCTACTTCAAGCTCGATGTCTGATGGCGCTGCAGCGCTGGTAATGATGTCGGCACGCAAAGCCGATGCGCTCGGGCTAACACCGCTCGCGCGAATTGTGGAACATGCGAGTCATGCGCAAGCCCCCGCGGAGTTCTGTAAAGCGCCCGCCGGCGCTATTGCCAAAGTGTTAGAGCGCACAGGTTGGCAAGCGAATGCCGTAGACTTATACGAGATTAACGAAGCGTTTGCGGTAGTAAGTTTATACGCTATGCGCGCGCACGGTTTGTCGCACGACCGCGTGAACATTCATGGTGGCGCCTGCGCGCTCGGTCATCCGCTCGGTGCGTCGGGCGCTCGCCTATTGGTTACGCTGTTACACGCATTGCGCACCACAGGTGGCACCACAGGCATCGCCAGCTTGTGCATTGGTGGTGGCGAGGCGACCGCCGTTGCATTGGAGATGTTGCGTTAGATCTGGCGTAAAATTTAACTCAAAGAAAATAAGCCTTTTTTAGTATAATGGAGACAACTTTGGCGGGAGATGTTCGATGAGCGATACCACTAGTTTAAAAATTGATGGGACCTTGTTAGCGGATCTAAAGAAAGTTGCCGAGGCATCTAATACGTCTCCACAAAAGCATCTGCGAACGTTGATTGACCAAGAGATGGTGGGGGTGTCTCCCGGAGGATTGACTAAAGATGAAATGGCAGCACGACGAGCTGCAATACTGCGCGTAGAGGCAAGCGAAGCGCTCGAGGGGTATGCCCCCATCATGGACAAAGACATTATTGCATTGCAAGAAAAGTGGGTACGTGGCGAATTGTCAGTAGATGAAGAAATCGAAGCTCTCGATTTGAAATACGGCGTAAAGCGTTAATTAGCCGTGACCAATGGCTGCGCTTCCAATATTTGAAGACTTATTGGTAAGCGTACCGAATCACAAGAAAGAGGAGTACGGCAGAAATTACTCTAATGCGCGGGCTCGAGAGCTTGAAATTGTACCAATTTTGGGTGAGTTCGATCTCGAACATCTTAAAGCCATCCATTACTACTTATTCCAAGATATCAGCAGTAAGGCGGGCGAGGTGCGAGAACATCCGTTATCAAAAGGTGGATGGGGCTTTGCAGACGTGCATACGATGGCCTATATCTTTGAGGCCGAGTTACCCAAACAGTTAAAGAAGCTAGAATCTTCGCAGCAGGATTTCGAGCAGTTTATTGATGCTATGGTAGTAGCCCATTCTTTAGTTGACGAAGCGCATCCATTTGTGGAGGGGAACGGACGTTCCAGCCGTGTTTTCTTTAGCTTGCTAGCAAAAAAATATGGATATGAACTCGGATTTACAGATATACAGAGAGACCCTTGGGTTGACGCCTGTATTCGAGCAATTCATAAAAATGATTACTCTTTAAAGCGCCTGTTGTTTGCAAAGGGTCTATCAAGGCATGGTGCTTGAGTTCTTGCTTATTGTTCCACAACCCGGCTCGGCACCCCTACATTGCACACTTCAATTTTGCCTGTTGGGTCAGCAAACCAGTCGTCTACGCGGTGTGTTCTGGCCGTAACGTAGTCGCTGAATGTCGCGGTGTCTGTACGCATAATTTCAACATTCAGTTGTGCATCTTTGGCGAGCTCGTTGCCAAAGCGAATGGAGTCGATGCGGGTAAGTTGTTCGGGGGTCTCATAAAACCCCAACGCCCCAGTCCCGCGCGGCAGTGAAGAAAGGTGCTCGATGCCCTCAATCACTCGGCCAATTAGAGTCACGTTACGATCGAGATGCCGCGGCGCATGCCCCGTTACTACGTATAAACTCGACGCGTTACCGCTATCGAGTTCCATCCCACGCCCCACACCTAAAGCTCCATAACAATGGGCTAACCAGGCGCGCGCGTCGGCCCCAGAACTTGCATCTGCTCCTACCGCGAAGCCTTGTACGAAGCCAGTGGTGCCGGCATACGCATCGCGGCTCTCGATAGCCTGTATTGATAAACCCTTTTTAGCGCGAAACAACTCATGCTCCACTTTTTTGGCCGCAGTACCTAGCGACCGCGCCGTTTCCGGCGTGTCAGCAGGATCACCCCACTGCACCACGTAATTGTCTTGCGAGCGAATCACCGCTAATCCATCAAAATAACGCTCTTTAACAAGCGTGCGCAAATTGGCGATGTGCCGAGGGGCAAAGTCTGGCGCTAGTTCCATAAC
>CAYGNS010000171.1:4991-5965 GCA_964351295.1 uncultured Gammaproteobacteria bacterium | reverse complement strand
CTCACTAAACACGCGGTGGTTTAAACTGAAGCGTGATTGACGGAGCTGCCAGAGATGTCTTCATAAGTGCCTTTTTGTAATACCTACTAGTTTTCATCCGTTTCATCTCTATAGTAATCTTTCAATTATTTAGATTTACTTCGTGTAAAAGGGCCCTTTTTTCCTTCGCTCTAAGTACAGACAAACGATCGCGAACCTATCGCGCTTGGCAGGGATTGGAAAAAAAGTTCCTCATCGTCTGACGGCGGGTTCAGACTCGAGGTTTAGGACGATAATAGGGTGATGTCGGTTGTGCCTCTGATTCTGATCACATAATCGCCTGCGCGCAGTGAAGGTACTCTTATGGCTGCCAACTCCATATCCTCTAGTTCGTCATCGTCCAATACATCGGCAGCGTCTTCTACGTCTGTCAGATCTCCAGCTTGCGCCAGATACATGCGCGGCGCGGTGTTGCGTCGGGCGGCGCGCGCGAGGAACTCGACATCTGCCGATTGACTTAATGTGAACTTCACCCAATCACTCTTATTATTTTACCCTTGGGGCGCAAGTCTACCTACGGGATTTCTATGAATCGCTAGGGTTTGAAGCTGCAAGTGCACCGTACGATGAGGATGGTATCCCTCACTTAGATATGCTTAAACCGCCTAAGGGTGATCTTTAAAGTAGCAAGCGTATAGTGCACATCAAACGAATAACCGCTAGCGATTGAGTGTGGCCAAATCGGCTATCGATACGACTCAAGAGTACGAGGCTCATAGAGGTATCGTTTTAGATTTGCGCGGTCGAATACCACCGCAGATCAGCGACATAGATAGTCGTGTAGGAATACGCGTACTAAGGTCCGTTGGCGGACTTGCTGAGATGAGCTTCGACAATCAGATTGGAGACTTTGACGCATTATGTAAGGATCGCCAATTTTCACTTGCGGTTACAGCAGCAACCAATTACACCTGGAACCCAATAAAGCGAAACAT
>CAYGNS010000171.1:0-4981 GCA_964351295.1 uncultured Gammaproteobacteria bacterium | reverse complement strand
CGAAGAACTTGAAGCGGTTCTCTCGTCCCAGCCTTCATTTTAAAGTTAAGATCCGTTGAACCTAAACTGAAACGGATCTATTCAAAATTCTTTAATTGCTTAGGGCGGCTCAAAGGACAATCAAATTTCGCTTGTCACACACTATCATTATTGCAAAATTAAGGTGTCCACTGATTAGGCTACTTTTGCCGAGCGAGCAACCTTACACGTTTACCGCGCGCCGACACACAAAGCTCGTTGTTTTCCCAAAGTAGATGTAGACTTAATCACGTTTAAATTTAGAGCGACGTTCATTGAGTTGATGTTTGGTAACTCTATGCGGCCTCTAACCACTGAGTTAACCGTATGCCTCCTCTAAATTCGTTTAGTAAATCATGTTTAGCACTTACCCTTAGTCAACTACTGACAGTACCTGCTCACGCGGCTTATATCCAAGTAAATACAAGCAGCGATTCGGTTGTGGCGGACCAGCTTTGCTCGCTACGCGAAGCAATCATTTCGGCAAATTCCAACAGTAGTGACGGCAGTGGTTGTACGTCAGGAGAACTCAATTCTGTCGACCAAATCACCTTCGACTCTATGGTTTTCCCCTCTGACGGAGAAAATTCAATAACGCTGACAAGCTCGCTACCCAATATCACTTCTAGTCTAACCATGGTCGGCCAAGGCAATGGCGGCTTGACCATCGATGCAAATGGTACAGGACACGTCATGTGGTTCGAAGGCGGGCATGGCTACTTAGATAATATAAATATTACCGGTGGTTCAGCGTTTAATGGTGGCGGATTGATTGCAAACAACAATAGCGTGGTAACCATCAATCACAGCTCGATAACGGGTAACACAGCGTCAAACAGAGCTGGCGGTATTTACGCTCGTATGTCGAGCAATCTGACCGTCAAGAACAGTACTATCTCTGGCAATACAGCAATTTCAGCAGCTGGAGCCTATGCACGTTATTCTGGATTGTTAGCCGTCGAAAATAGCATTATTTCTAACAACTCTGCCACCGACGGCGCTGGACTTGCAGTTCGTCTATCCACCGCCACTATTTTAGACAGCACGATTAAAAACAATTCTTCATCGGGAAATTCAGGTGGCATCGCAATTCTAGAGAGCGCTGTCCTTACGCTAGAGCGATCTACCGTATCTAATAACACAGCGACATCGAATGGCGGTGGAATTGGTACTGTTCAATCAAGCTTGACATTGATTAACAGCACCCTATCAGGTAATTCAAGCACTAATACTGCTGGTGCTGTTTACGTCAACCGATCCACCGTAAACCTAATCAACACCACAGTTTCTGGCAACTCTTCCACTCGACAAGGTGGAGCTCTAAATATTGACAGTCGCAGCACGGCTCACCTTAGTAACAGCATAATTGCGGGTAACCAAGCGGCTAACTTTTCTGAAATTTACTCCTATGGAACAGTTACTAGCTCGCATAGCGTATTCGGCGACAGCAGTCATACGACGGCGCAAGCACAGCCAAATGTCGTTACCAGCGAATCAGATATTATAGCGTTTAGCGACGGACCTGAGCCTAAAGCGTTGACAGCTATACTTAGCCCTCTAGGCAATAATGGTGGAACCACTCAGACTCACGCGTTGGTGCAGAATAGTCCGGCGATTGATAATGGCGACAGCGCTGTTTGTGCTTCAAGCCCGGTATCAAACCTAGATCAGCGTAGTAAGAGCCGCCTTATCGGAGATGCTTGTGATATTGGCTCTTTTGAATACACCGATGAATCGTTGATTTTTGTGATCCCGCTAAAGGGTAAGGCTGTGATTATTGATATTTAAATGAGCAGTGTTGGGACTTATACACTGTACCTACTGAACAAGCTCAGCAGTGGGAAGCCTCATACAACTGTTTGATCGATTTTACCTCGCAGACTCATCCATTAGAGTTAGCCGGATCAACCACCGAAAAAATAGCGCTGCGCTATCAGGGAACCGTTGCTGGAGCTGAAATCCATGCCAGTCGAACTGATTTCGAGCTCAACTGGCACTTGGTTGGACTTAACTGTAAGCGCGTGCTGAGTCACACAATAAAATTGAAGTAGGCATAAAAAAAGCCCGCTGCTGCGGGCTTTTTCAACAATCTAATCTAGCGGCCATGGACCTAGATAGGTCCTAGAGATGGATCGTAGAGAAAGATTGTATAACGAGGGCGCACATTCCGCGCCACTCAAAGACTTAGGTTACGCTTGCGCGCGCTCCTCAAACTCGTCATCGGCGCTCTCGAAGAGGGCAGCGTGAGCATCCAGATCAAAATCCACCAATTGCACATAGGCCATTGGCGCATTGTCACCTGCGCGGTTGCCGCATTTTAAAATACGGGTGTAACCACCTGGGCGGTCTTTCATCCGCACAGCGATGTTGTCGAACAGCTTGGCAACGATATCGCGATCGCGCAGCTTAGCGAAGGCATTACGCTTGTTAGCCAAAGACGGATCTTTAGCCAAGGTAATCAACGGCTCAGTAAACATTCTGAGTTCTTTTGCCTTTGGCAGCGTGGGCTTAATGTGTTCGTGGTCGAATAACGATAAGGCCATATTTTTGACCATGGCGTGTCGATGACTCGAGTTACGATTGAGTTGACGACCTGATTTTCTATGTCTCATGAGAACAACCTATTAACTTGTGAGTGCTTATCGGCCAGTGTCAACGCGCAGAGCGGCTGGCGGCCAATTTTGTAATTGCATACCCAACGATAAACCGCGTTGTGCAAGTACGTCTTTAATTTCTGTGAGCGACTTTTTACCCAAATTAGGTGTTTTCATCAGCTCCACTTCAGAGCGAAGTACGAGATCACCAATATAGTAAATACTTTCTGCTTTGAGGCAGTTGGCAGAACGAACCGTTAACTCCAACTCGTCTACTGGACGCAACAAAACGGGATCTACTTCAGGCTCCTTATCTTCATGCGTAACGGCCGCAATTTCTTCTAAGTTAACAAAAACCTGAATCTGTTGGCTCAGGGCCGTGGCCGCTTTGCGAATTGCGTCTTCTGGATCAATGGTACCGTTAGTCTCGATATTCAGAGTAAGCTTATCAAGGTCCGTACGTTGCTCAACACGGGCATCGTCTACAGTGTACGACACTTTCAGTACGGGACTGTAGGTTGCATCTAACTGCATCAAGCCAATTTCTTTGTCGCTAGAATCCGATTTGCGGCTCTCTGACAACTGATACCCACGACCGCTGCGAACGGTTAACTCAGCATGGAATTTGGCGTCTTTAGAAAGATGCGCAATCACATGATCTGGGTTGGCAATTACAATATCCTGCACTGTTTGAATGTCGCCGGCGGTAACCACACCTTCGCCGCTAGCACTTAACGTTAGCGTTACTGTCTCGTCAAAATCCTTTTTAATCGCTACGCCCTTTAGATTAAGTAGGATGTCGATTACATCTTCTTGAACGCCTTCAATCGAAGAATACTCGTGCAACACGCCGTCGATTTTTACATCAGTAATGGCGGCACCAGGAATGCACGATAGCAAAATACGACGCAGCGCATTGCCCAAGGTATAACCAAAGCCGCGCTCAAGCGGCTCAATGACTACTTTAGAGCGCACGCCGTCTTCAGTGTTAACATCAACAAAGCGTGGGGTTAACAATTGTTCAATAGTTTCAGACATTACAGGTTGTCTCCATGTTGACGCTCAATAGTTCGAACGTTACAAATAATATGACTTGCGGTATCGGCTTAAATCAAACCAATGGGTTGAAGCTGAACGTAACCTCTCAGCGCACAACCTAGGCTACTAATTACTTAGAGTAAAGAGCAACAACAAGCGATTCTTGAATATCAGCGGACAGTTCGCTGCGATCTGGTGTTGTTTTAAATACACCCTTCTTAGCGCCACGGTCTACAGACAACCAGTCTGGAAAGCCGATTTGCTCGGCGATTTCTAACGCCGCACCAATACGAAGTTGATTTTTTGCTTTGTCACGTATCTCGATTTCAGCACCAGGCGATACATGGTAAGAAGGCACGTTTACCACCTTGCCATTCACCTTAATCGATTTATGGCTCACAAGTTGTCTGGCTTCCGCACGTGTAACCGCGAATCCCATACGATACACAACGTTATCTAAACGGGACTCAAGCAGGGTCAGCAGCATCTCACCAGTAGAACCTTTTCCGCGAGCGGCTTCAGCATAATAGGCTCTGAACTTTTTCTCTAAAACGCCGTACATGCGGCGTAATTTTTGCTTTTCGCGTAATTGCGTACCATAAACCGTAGTACGCGGACGACGCCCTTGCACATTTTGCCCGGGAACTTTGTCGATTTTACATTTTGACTCCAACGAACGCGCTGGACTCTTCAAAAACAGATCTGTGCCTTCGCGACGAGCGAGCTTACAGGTAGGGCCAATATATCTTGCCATTATTAATTCTCTAGTCTTTTAATGTTGCTCTCGAGGCGCTGTAGACTACAGCCCCTCGAACGGGTTAGACGCGACGCTTCTTAGAAGGGCGACAACCATTATGGGGGATAGGCGTTACGTCGGTAATTTGGGTAACGTCAAATCCGCAGTTGTTTAAAGCTCGTACCGCAGACTCGCGGCCAGGACCAGGGCCCTTAACGCGAACCTCAAGGTTCTTCATGCCGAATTCTTGCGCCATCTTGCCACAACGATCAGCGGCTACTTGCGCGGCAAATGGTGTGCTTTTTCGAGAACCACGAAAACCGGATCCTCCAGCAGTCGCCCAGCATAAAGCATTGCCATGACGATCACTGATCGTCACGATCGTGTTGTTGAAAGACGCTTGAATATGCGCAATTCCATCAACAATATGCTTTTTAATTTTTTTCTTAGCTTTGGCAGGAGTTTTAGCCATCTTAAATACTCTGTTAATTACGTTAGCAGCGATCTGCGCTTACAGCGCAAAAAGCCTATTTACGAATCGGTTTGCGCGGACCCTTACGAGTACGTGCATTCGTTTTAGTGCGTTGTCCGCGTA
>CAYGNS010000170.1:0-5996 GCA_964351295.1 uncultured Gammaproteobacteria bacterium | reverse complement strand
GTTTCGCATCGAGCACGAAATAGAGGGCATAGGGGGGTATCGTCGCGTAGTCGTTGACTGGTCGGAGTATCAGGCCGATTTTAATATTGAGGACAATGTAGACCCTGAGCTAGATCAAAACTTTCGCGCTGCATTGCGTCATTATATGAACGACCAACAGCTCAACACCGATTGGAGCACGCTAGAGCAACTTCGTGTAGGCGATCTCTGCAATAGCATCTTAAGCTTTCTGCCGCTTACGTCAGACGACAAGCAATTGTTATTAGAAACCCAAAGTTTGAGTAGCCGCATAAAAGCCTTCACAGCCATTATGCTGAGTGCCCGGGACGTTGGGGAAGCGCGCCGACATTAGGGTAACTTAGTCGTATTGCTCGTTCTCTCGCGCGGAGAGCAAACGTCTTCCGTGTCGTCTTCCCCTCGCATCGCTACAGGGAAGTAGCGATTAGAGCAACGCAGGAGCAGTTGCCGAGGCGGGGATCCAGATCCATTACCTACCACTGAACTAAAACATGGATCCCCGCCTACGCGGGGGTGACATTTCCGATCCCCGCGGGGATGACGAAGAGGGGGAGTCTTTCAAAAAACCGTATTGTGCGCCACAACAAACAGTAAAATGCACGAATGCCCGATTCCGTTATCTCCACCACCCATAGCGATCAAGAGCGCAGTCAAGCGCTGTACCGCCATGCAGTGCTGATGGTGATTACTGGCGGAGTCTTGCTCAGCTTGCTCGGTATTGGTGTGCGGTTAATTGATTCTGCCAGCAGTTGGCAAATTATGTTTTATCGCTCGGTTACTCAAGCGCTCTTTCTTACTTTAATCGTTACATTCACGCAGCCCAAGCAACGTTTGCGTGCTTTCACGTCGATGGGTAGCAAAGGGTTCATGGCCAGTGTGTGCTTAGGTGGCGCTAGCCTATTTATGATTCTGGCGGTACGCCATACGAGTGTGGCCAATGCCGTTGCAATCATCGCGCTTGCACCGCTTTGTGCAGCGCTACTCGGTCTTACATTTCTAAAAGAGGCGGTGAGTAACATCACGTGGTTCGCCATGCTTTTAGCGTTTATCGGCATAGGGCTGGTGTTTCATGATGGCCTTTACGCAGGCGGCCTGCTGGGTATGGGGTTTGCGTTTTGTATGATGTTTTTGTATTCGTCGTCGCTGGTTCTAATTCGCGCTCAACACGGCGCTAACATGTATGCGGTCTGCGCATTGAGCGGCGCAATTCTCGCACTTGGCGTGTTGCCCTGGCTGAGTTCGTTCTCGCTCAGTGTGCACGACTTACTTATTTGTGTTTTTCTCGGTGTATTCCAGATTGGCTTAGGTATGGTATTGGTTACGCGTGGTGCCGAACACGTACCCGCCGCGCAAGTAAGTCTGCTGGCCTTGTTGGAGGTAGTCCTTTCACCGGTTTGGGTATGGTTACTGGTAAACGAAACACCCAGTGGCATAACGCTTCTCGGCGGCGCTATTGTGTTATTTGGAGTGGCGTTGCAAGCCCGCTTCGGACAACGCGCTAGGTTACTGAGTTGCCCTTAATACGCTGTGCAATTGCGCCCCAATCTCGGCACCCATTAACTCAGCATCCACGAGCGTACTCGCTTGTAAGCGATCGCGCATCGAGGCGCGCAGACCCGCCAAGCCTTGCACATCCTGCGCCAAGCGCGTGGCAGCTTGTACATATTCACGGGGAGTAGTCGCGGTAAGCTCCGCCAAACCCAAAGCCTTGTTCATAGACAAGGTTTGCCGCGACATTGGGCGGAAGGAGGCAAGCGTAACAACGGGCAAACCCATCCATGCAGCCTCAAATGAGGTTAGCGCACCGCTAAATGGAAAGGGATCCAGCGCAATGTCGATATCTCCATACTCCCGAAACATCTGCGTGTGCTCGCTCGCGCCCCGAAGCTCAATACGGCTCTGGGCGACCCCGGCCGCATGAAATCGCTTTAATATTGATTCGCGCACGGCCATGTCGGCCAATGACTTCCATTTGAGCACAAGGCGCGCGCTAGGCCAGCGGCTTAACAACATCGCCCACGTTTGAATAACCGCATCATTAAGTTTGGCTAAATTATTAAAACAACCAAAGGTGATATAGCCATTCGCAATACACGGTGGGGGGCTTACCTCGGGCAAATAGTGCGGTGGTTCATAAACAAACTGTGGTGCGGCTACGCGCAACACGGGCTCGGTAAAATAAGCAGTGGTGGCGGGGGTGATCAGGTCTTCGCTCAGCAGTACTCCATCGATGGCGGTCAAGCCTGTGCTTGCAGGGAACCCAAGCCAAGAAACTTGCACGGGCGCTAGGCGTTTAGCAAACGCCCGCAGACGGCCGTAGGCTGTGTGACCACTTAAATCAATGGCCAGATCAATCTCGTCCTGCTCACTTTGCTCAAGCAAGTGTTCGTCTGACCATCCCAAGCAGTTGTGCCAACTTTGCACGCTCTGCATGATTTCGTTGCTAACGGCATCCATCGAGGCATGCGAATAATAAGCGTACAGGTCAAAACGCTGGGCAAGCACCGGCACCACCTTGCGAATAAACCACCCTACCGGATGGGCGCGCAAATCAGAGCTGTACAGGCCCACGCGGGGGCGCTCGTGCTGCACTCGTTTACGCGCTATTGGCTGCGCAACGGGAAAAGCCGCCGCTACACTCCGAGTTAACCTCAGCACCTCGTCGCTGGCTAAATTGGGATGGTATTGGGCGCACATCAAACTGTTAGACAATGCTGGCGTAAAGGCCGGATCGATGCGACTCACACGTTGGTACAACTCATGCGCTTGCTCGGCCAGACCATTTTCCTGCAGGGCAATCGCCTGATTGGTCAACGCGGACACATTGTTGGGGTTGAGACTCAGCGCCTTGGCATAAGAGGCTTGCGCATCGATCGGACGATGCATAGCCATCAGTGCCAAGCCATGATTCACCCACAGATCGGAGTGCTGAGGGTCGATGTCTAGCCCTTCTTCGAGCACGATCAGTGCTTGATGATGACGATTTAAACCCATTAACGCGAGCGCCATATTACCGTAATTATCCACCATCATGGGCGCTGCACTTTTGGCATGCTCGCAATATTTAAGTGCAGTCTTGGGGTCGCCCGCCAAATAGCACACATAACCCAAACTGCTGAGCACACCCGCTTCTTCGCAACCCAAGCTTACCGCCGCTTCAAGGTGTTGGCGCGCACCAACATAGTCACCCAACGTATAACTTTGCTGGCTAAGGCTACGCAGTTGCTCGATCTGCTTGGTGTTATTCGGTGAATGGGACATGGGTTCAGTTCCTTATCTTGCTGGACTGTGGTTAGGGCTAAGAATGACTATCGCGCAAAACACTGATGGGACTAAAATCCAGGCCCGCCTGCCGACATTGTGTGCAAATAGGGTTGGCATACTTCGCCTGCTCCAACTCGACATGGCTATGCTCCAAAAACTGCTTGCCGAGCATGGTGGACGAATCGTACAAGGCACAACATTGCGCCACGCTGCCATCAGAGTTAATCACCATTTGATTAAAACGCAACTCGCAATCGTAATCCGGCAAAGAGTTTTGCTTGAGGTATGCAAGGTGCCCCTGCACGTCGTACAACAACTCCGACAACACGGATTCCTGTTGCACTTGAGTCTTACCTTCCGCGAGAGCAAGCAGTTTGTCCAGAGGTTGATAGAACGCATTGATGGGAGCAAACATAAAGTCGAGCTCTTTACACAACGCCGCCATAGCGGCTTCATCATCTACATTGCTCTTATAGCGATGAAAATTAACCCACACTCGGGTACCCACCTTATATTGATCGAGCCAGTTACGCATACGCCGCAAGTTTTGTTTCACCGCCTCGATATCGCCACCTGCATGGGTTAGCGCATAGCGGGCTTGGGTAAAACCTGATAGGGACACTTTAAACTCGGTGGGGTTTGCCGCAAGCGCTTGTTCTAGATACTTCGCTTTAATGTTCAAATTGCTGGATAAATGCGAGCTAAATCCGGCTGCATGACACATCTCGATGAGCTGGGCTAACTGCGGATGCAGCAGTGGCTCACCCCAGTTGTATAAGCGTACTTGCGCGCTAGGGGAGGGTGATTCGGATTGCATTTTAGTGATGATCTGTTTAAACATCTTCACGGGCATCATGCTCTTGACGCGTTGCGTATCGATGCTATTGCCCACGGGGCAACTCGGACACCGTAAATTACAGGTGCCGGCCACGTCTATCGTATAAATATATTCGCCACCTTCACGCGGACTAAAGCGCTTTAACGTGCGGTGCTCAAGTGGGTCGTACACTTCTGGCGCTAAGTAAGCTCTCGCCGATACTCGCCGGGCAACTGAATGTAGCTCGGCATCGTTGGGGTCGATCTGAATAGCGCGCTTTATCCACACTAGCGCGTCTTCCCAATAATGATGTTGCACCAGTTGCATGCCGAGTAGCTTGGCACTATTGCGCATGCCAGCATTATCGGGATCGGCCAAAATGGCCTTTTGCATGAGCTGAGCTCCTGCGGCGACTTCGCCAAGCAGCAGTTTCACGAGACCCAAATTGTGCATAACGTCGACCCGATCGGGATAATCAGCAAAGAGCAACTGATACTGCAGCATCGCACTCGGCAGATCGCCCGCAGTATGTGCCGCGACGGCCGTACGCATTTTTTCTTCAAACGAGTCGCTCATAATTTTTGTGGCATACGATTTCTATTGTCTGGTCTAATTCAAGGTGCTGTGCTAGCCTAGTTCACGATCTGGGTATCGTACACTGTGTATGCTCCCATCACCTCTCGGCTTGAGCTAAGTTTACCCTAGGACCTACATATGAAAACAAAAACCAAGGTTGGTAGTTCGGCTTTTCAGCCAAGCTTGCTGGCGGCCGCGATTAGTGTTTGTATGGGATCGGTTTTACCCGTTACTAACGCACAGGCTAGTGGCACTTCTCTCTGCTCCCCAGGGTTTTATGGTCCTCTCCCTCCCCCTGACAATAATGTTTGTTTCCCTGCAAACGAGGGATTTTTTGTAGGCGTTTCGGGCGCAACAGCCCAAACTCCCTGTCCTGTAGGTCGATACACAGACACCGTTGGGCGGTCAGCTTGCACGCTTGCGGAACCTGGCTCGATCGTCAATATGATAGGGTCATCCAACACGACCCCATGCGCCGTGGGAACCTTTGCGCCCACCGCTGGCTTGAGTGCTTGCCAAGCGAGCGAAGCGGGCTTTTTTGTAGACATGACGCATGCTTCTAGCCAAACCCCTTGCCCTGCTGGAACGTTTTCGTCCAACCCAGGTTCTGTGGCCTGTCAAGCGGCGGCGATTGGCGAAGAGACTGGGGTCTCAGAAGCTGCGACCAGCAGCTCCCCTTGTGCGCCTGGAAGTTTCGCCGCCACCACGGGCAATGCGTTTTGCACGCAAGCCGAAGAAGGCAATTTTGTGGCCATATCGGGCGCATCCCAACAATCAGCGTGCGAAATCGGTCGCTATCAACCGAACACCGGGCAATCCTCGTGTTTAATCGCAGACCCCGGCTTTTTTGTTGATATGACTGAAGCCGCCTTGCAAACGGCTTGTTCCGTTGGCACGTTCCAACCCAATGCTGGCTCGTCAAGCTGCGCGACTAGCCAAGCTGGTTTTTTTGTAGGCGAGACGGGTGCGCAAGAAGCAACAGCATGTTTGTTTGGCGAGTTCCAACCGAATACGGGGGCTTCGGCCTGTAATGTGAGCGATCCGGGCTTTTTTGTAGATCAGACGGGCGCGTCAAGTGCAACAGCATGTTCCATTGGCCAATTCCAACCTAATTCTGGGTCTTCGACCTGTAATGTAAGCCAGCCAGGTTTCTTTGTTGACCAGACGGGCGCACCAAGTCAAACGGCCTGTTCTGTTGGCAACTTTCAAGCCAATGCCGGTTCGTCAACCTGCGGTAAAAGCCAGCCCGGTTTTTTTGTAAGCGACACGGGGGCGAGCGCGCAAACTGCGTGTAATGTCGGCTTTTTTAGCAGTATGGCGG
>CAYGNS010000169.1:0-6011 GCA_964351295.1 uncultured Gammaproteobacteria bacterium | reverse complement strand
CCTTCTTTGGTGCTAATTTTTGGTTGGTAGCCAAGCAGTCGTTTGGCTTTGGCGTTATCAAAGGCACGCGACTTTACAAAGAACTCTACTCTGCGAGTATGCAAAATTGGATTAAGCCCAAATGGTTTACATACCGCTTCGCAGAGTTTCGCCGCGAGCATAAGAGGCCAAATGGGCGGTGCGAAGCGAGGTGGTTTTACCCCGAGTTCGGCCGCAATATCAGCGCTTAACGCTTGCATAGTGTCGTATTCATCGGAGCACAAAATAAAGCGTTCGCCCAATGCCTTAGGGTGTTCGCCGCAGAGGATAATGCCGTCAGTGAGATCGTCGATATACGAGAGGTGATATAAATTTTGACCGCCACCGAATAGCGGAAAAAATCCCCGCTTAATTTGCTTGAACATTTTGAGCAAACGCAAATCGCCCGGTCCATAGATAGCGCCGGGGCGAAAAATGCAGCCCGGCAATCCTTCGCTCATTGCCGCCGCGAACAATTGCTCGCCCGCCAGTTTAGTGCGTTGATAAATATCGCCTGGGTTAAAGGGCGATTCTTCGTTTGACGGTATTTCTTCTATATCCCCATGCACCCCAATGGTGGAACAATGCACGGTGCGGCCTACCTTGTGTTCGCGGGCCGCTGCGATCACGTGTTTAACGCCTTCGGTATTGACGGCTTCGTAGTATGAATCAGGGTGCCCAGCCGTGCGGTACACCGCCGCAATATGATAAATGATGTCACAGCCTTGCGCGGCCTTACTCACGGCGGCCGGGTCGGTAATATCGCCCTCAATCAAAATAACGCCCAGAGCATCTAGAGCGCGAGTGTTGGCCGATGCGCGCACTAAGGCCACTACCGTGTGGCCTTGGGCAACGAGCTTCTTAGCCAAGGCGCCCCCGGTAAAACCGGTCGCGCCGGTAACTAAGATTCGTTTAGATATTGTCATCGAGTTGGCTCTGTGCCGAGTGACTTAGGGTGTGAGTAAACGGCTTACAGTTTTTTTGCTTCGATAATCACAACATCAGTCACGGGTACGTCGCCGTGTGGGCCTACTTGACCCGTTGCTACTTTTTCGATTTGGTCTACTACATCAAAGCCGTCAACAACTCGTCCAAATACGGCATAGCCCCAACCTTGGTTGGTTTCGCTACTAAAGTTAAGAAAGTCGTTATCTTTAGTATTAATAAAAAACTGCGACGATGCAGAGTGCGGGTCGCTCGTGCGCGCCATCGCCAGCGTGTATTTATTGTTGAGTAAACCGTTGTTTGCTTCATTCACAATCGGCGCCTGCGTGGGCTTTTGTACCATACCTATCGCAAATCCTCCCCCTTGAATCATAAAATTGGGAATAACGCGGTGGAATATCACGCCATTGTAGTGACCCGCTGCCACATAAGCTTCAAAGTTCTTGGCGCTAATAGGTGCTTTGTCGTGTTCAAGTTCGATGGTGATGTCTCCTAAACTGGTGCTTAGAAGAATGTTGGATTTGTCGGTCATAGCAGTTTCCTGTTGAGTATCGCTTGAGTTAGCGGTTAAATTTTGTGGTGCGGAGTCGTCGGAGCTGTTCGCTTGAGTCGTGACCGAAGAGTCGGCCGCTGTGTCGTTGTTACAGGCGGCCAACATGAACAGCACACCGAATAGAGCAACCAAAACTGAGTTACGCACTGATTTAGTGTTGGTTAGTGTGGTTTGTGAATAGGGCATGGCGATTCTCCAATCAGTGCAGTGTTATCAATGTTATTGCGAAAAAAGTCTTGGCACGAGCAAAGCGGGCTCCATGGCTTTTGGTAATAGGGCGATATTATTTATAAATGAATAATTTCGGCGGGCGTAATAATAACATCAAGCGGCACGTCCCATGAAGCCGCTTCAAGCTGATCCACTTCCTGAAACGTATACGCTATTCCAATCAGCGCTGGGCGCGAGGCGTGCGTATGCCAATTTTTAAATGCAAACGCGCGATCGTAAAAGCCGGCTCCAAGTCCTAGTCTATTTCCTTGCCGATCAAATGCCACTAAGGGCACGAGTACGGCGTCTAATGTGCGCGTGCGAACGGGTGTTTGACTCATTACAGGCTCTGGGATGCCGTACGAATTGCGTACAGTTGTTGGACCATATAGTTTTTTAGGGTCGTTGAGCACCGTTTGATCCGCCCAGCAAAACTTCATGAGTCCGCCGCGCATATCGTAGATCACAGGAATACATACGTCAGGCGCCTTAATGGTGTTGAGTATGACATGCGGCGACGCTTCGCCGCGCACGGGTACATACGCCGCAACCCGTTTGGCCAACATTAATGGTGCTATCTTTCGCGCGTTAAGCGCCAGCGCGGTGGCAGCTTCGCGTTGCGCCTGCTCGCTTAATGCTCGGCGTGCGGCAACAATTCGTTTACGCGTTTCGCTTCTCGAAGGATCCATGATGATTATAGTCGATAGGGGCGAGGGAGCATTAAGAGGCTGGCTGGCAGGTTATCCCGTTTTGCTGTTTTAGCAGGGTTCAGTACAGGGCGTTAGAAGCCAAGATGCTGCAAAACGTATAAACAAAAAAATGATGAATAAAAAGAGCGTTACCCGTAAATGCCGTACTACGTTTGGTGCCTTGAACCGATGGTTCAAGTGGGAATCTGTGGAAAGCATCGGGTTCAATAACTGCGAACAGAATTGATCACGCCCGCTCTCCTGTAAACTCCCGGGTAAAAAGACTAGGTTCTAAGGGATTAGAAACGCCTACTAACACCACAGGCAACGCCGACCCCGAGTATAACAGTGTCGCATCAACATGCCTTGATTGTTTGGATCAGCAAACCTGCGATTGTTGGATGTTTAGTTCGACGCGCGACTGCCGCAATCTATCTAGATCAGCGTAAGCCCTAATTTATTTTGGCTTCGCGCAATACTTCGTCGATCTTCGCCTGTAATGAATTTAAACGGGCTTGGGCTTGGGCTTGCCCTGCCGTACTCCTTTTAAGTTTTAATAAATCATTGGTGATATTGAGCGCGGCCATAATAGCGGTGCGTTCACTGCCAATAATCTTGCCACTTTTTTGGATGTCCTTCATAGTGCTGTCTAAGTACCGTGCAGCCTCTAATAGGTCTTCCTGAGCGTCCTCTGGGCACGCCACTGAGAAGTCGCGTCCTAAGATTGATATATTTACCCCTTTGCTAGCCATGCCCTTTCCTGATTTTGGTGAGTGAGCGTTGCTTCTCGTTATTGCTCTTCGAGCAGCTTCAGCTTTTCTACAATGCGTTCTAAGCGACTACACGCCAGACGATTTTTTTCCTTGAGTTGCGTTTTCTCGCTCAGCAGATCATGGTGTTCCGTGCGCAGAGATCGATTTTCAGTGCTCAAGCGCCGGCACTCATCGATAAGTGTTTCGATGCGCCTTTCTAAGCTACTTATTTCTGCTTCCATGGAAACCTCTAAAATCTTTTGCGGTAATAGTAAGGCTAAGGGCCTGAAAGGGTCAATAAGGATCAGCGTTGAGCGGTATTGACGCGCTTTAATTCCTATCAACATTTATTTCGGCGCATCGGGTAGAATAACCCTTTAGCAACAAATTTGTTGACGGTGTTCGCGTGCCAAACTCACAATTATACGAGCAACTTGGCGTTGTATTAGAGCTCGCGCAGCTTGATGTAACGGCGAGCGAAGTGCATGGAATTGTGGCCGGTGCCATTGTTAATCATCTTAAAACCGGTAAAACGCCTGACCTGCTTAAGCTGATTGAACCCACGGCCGATGCGGCCCAAGGCCGCTTTAGCAATTTATTGACGCTGGTGTACGAAGTTTATCGCCAGACTAGCGATCATCTTTTTGATGATTCTACGCAGTTCGATATTTTGCTGCCGGACGACGACGAGCCTATAGAGTTTCGCGCCGACGAGTTAGCCAGTTGGTGCAAGGGCTATGTACTTGGATTGCTGCACAATGATGCGTTTAGTATTGACCAATTGCCGAGTAATAGCCCAGAAATCGTGCGAGACTTTATTGATATATCCGAGGCTGCGGGAGGCTTAGACGATGAAGAGGAAGAAGATTGGGCACTCACCGAGTTGCACGAGTATGTGAAAGTCGGCGCTCAATTAATTTTTGAATTCACCTACGCCGAAAAAGTTTCTGATGGCCCAACCACTTTGCAGTAGCCGTCATTCGTTTTGCCGTATGTAACCTAAAATCCATTTACTAGGCTAGTAGCCCATTATTATGAATAAAGAGATCTATCAACGCCGCCGGCAAGAACTGTTAAATCAAATTGGGGAAAACGACATTGTGATTGTACCGACGGCTAGAGTGCAGTCGCGCAATGGCGATGTGGATTTTAGGTTTCGCCCAGACAGTGATTTTTATTATCTTACGGGTTTCTCAGAGCCCGAAGCAGTAGCCGTTATTTGCCCATCGCGCAAGCAAGGCCCCTTTGTATTGTTCTGCCGAGAGCGCGATGCGGTGAGGGAAATGTGGGACGGTCGCCGCGTTGGCTTAGAAGGCGCGATGGAGCTGTTCGGTGCGGATGACGCCTTTCCGATCGACGACCTTGACGACATTCTGCCTGGTTTGATGGAAGAAAAGGCCAAGGTATACACCACGGTAGGTCGTTATGCGCAGTTCGATACAAAGCTGCTGGCATGGATGAACCAAATTAAGCAAGGCGTACGTCAAGGTAAACACGCGCCTTATGAATTTGTGGATTTAAACCACATATTGCACGAGCAGCGCTTGATCAAGCGCAAAGATGAAGCTGATTTGATGCGCAAGGCTGGCAAAATGTCGGCTGCTGGTCATACTCGTGCGATGCAAGTCTGCAAGCCTGGTATGTACGAGTATCAGGTACAGGCTGAAATGGAGTGCGTGTTTCGCAAGGGCGGCAGCCACTACAATGCTTATCCCTCGATCGTGGCCGGCGGTGCGAATGCCTGCATTTTGCACTACAACGAAAACCACGACGTATTGAACGATGGCGAACTATTGTTAATCGATGCGGGCGCAGAGTTTGGCAACTATGCTGCGGACATTACCCGCACGTTCCCCATTAACGGTAAGTTTACGGGCGAACAACGAGCTTTATACGAGATTGTGCTTGCGGCTCAAAAGGCTTCGTTTGAAAAATGTCGTCCAGGCGCTGCTTGGAACGAAACCCATGAAGCGACGGTTAATACTATTGCACAGGGGCTGCTCGATGTGGGGCTCTTAAAAGGGTCGCTTGAAGAAGTGCTCGAAACGCAAACGTTTACGCAGTTCTATATGCATCGCACTGGCCACTGGCTTGGCATGGACGTGCATGATGTAGGCGACTATCAAATAGAAGATAATTGGCGCGAGCTCGAAACCGGCATGGCCTTCACTGTTGAGCCTGGTTTGTATGTAGCACCCGCTGCAAATGTAGATGAACGTTGGCACAATATCGGCATACGCATCGAAGATGACATCTTGATCACCAAAGATGGCTTCGAGAATTTAACTCAAGATGTGGTGAAAGAGATCGCTGATATCGAAGCGCTTATGGCTGGGTAACACAGCGCAGACGAGGCCGCTTTGGACTCTGGTTGAGTGATGTAATGATGGCGGAAGATTATGATGTAGTGGTGGTTGGCGCTGGCTTAATTGGTGCAACCTTCGCCTTATTATTAGCTGAGCAGCAACCCAAATGGCGCATCGCTATGATCGAGCGAGCGGCAGCTCTAACGCCGCCAGCCGACACTAATCAGCGCGTTGTGGCATTGGGACAACTCGCAACCGATCTGCTTGACCGCGTGGGCGTACTCGCCACTTTAGATGCCGACACTTGCTTTGCTTACCGTCGCATGTTTGTGTGGGATCAGCACAGTCGAGGCGAACTTGAGTTCGATGCTCAAGAACTGGGTTTGCCACATCTCGGTCATATGGTGGACAGCGAGTATTGCAACTTTGCCCTGCAAAAAGCCTTAAGCGACCGCGCCAATATTGATGTGTATTTTAACAGCCACATCGAGACGTTAGATAATCCATCGCCAAAGCTTGATCGCGCTCAGGTGCAAAC
>CAYGNS010000168.1:0-6033 GCA_964351295.1 uncultured Gammaproteobacteria bacterium | reverse complement strand
AGAGAGGGTCATGCGCTCATTTTAGCGCACGACCCTTGTAGTATTAGCTGTTTTCGGAACTTTTAGTTCGGCAGATTCAATCAGAACTTAACGTTTAAATCCCAGATCAAACTCTCCGCCCTTTGCAATCGAGCGTTGGTACGCTGGGCGGGCCTCCATACGCTGCACAAACGACTCCAAATTCGGATAATGGCGTAAGCCACCGCCCGCGTTTGCACCCTGTAGATTAAACGTCACTTGTAAATCGGCGCCACTAAACTCATTGTTAATTAAATAGTCTTGCCCTTCGAGCAAACCATTAACGTAACCTAAATGATTGGCAACACGCTGCTGCGTAAATCCTTTAAACGTCTCGTCGTTAATCGGCAACATGCGAATAAACAGTTGATCGAGCAAGGGCGGACTCAACGAACCCTCTGGGTAATGCATTAACTCGATGTACTTGGCATACGCCATCGAATCACGCGCTGGCATAAATTTACCGTTGCCAAAGCGTTCGATTAAATACTGCACCACTGCACCCGACTCCGCCATCACTAAGTCATCGAGTTCCACTACTGGGGCTTTACCCAATGGGTGAATAGCCTTGATATCGTCAGGGGCGGCAAAGCTAGGCTGGCGCTTATACGCAATTATTTCGTAGTCGAGCTCCAGTTCTTCTAAAGCCCACAGAATGCGCTGCGATTTGGAATTGTTGAGATGGTGAACTTTAATTTTCATTTAACTTACTCGGGCGTTAGTTGCCGTAAAGGGATTTATAACAAGCTTAAAGATCGCGATACGAGTCGTCTTTTTTATCAACGAGCCGCTGCATGGCAGCAAACTCAAGATCACCAGGGCCGGTAGCGCCCATGCCTCGCATTTGTAATGCAAGTAGCTCTTGAGTGCGTTCGGCAATATCAAGACCAACTGGGTTTACTGGTTTACCGGTTTGATCCACTGACACTTGAATTTCACACGATCGTTGTAGCGCCACCATATTAAAAAACATGGCTGGAATAGTTGGTCCGCAGGTTAACAAACCATGGCTCTTGAGAATGAGCATATTCTTATTGCCCAAACTCGCAATTAACTGCTCTTTCTCGCCATCCATAACCGTGATGCCATGAAAGTCATGGTACGCCACCTGTCCGTACAACAACACGGAATAGAAGTTATCGATGCGTAAACCGTCTTGCTGGCACGCCACCGTCATTCCAGCAGTTGAATGAATGTGGCCGATGCAGTGTGCGTCATCGCGAACACCGTGAATGGCCGAATGAATAAGCATACCGGCTGGGTTTACGGGATAGTCAGACTTCTCGACGATGTTGCCAGCCACGTCCACCTTAACCAAATTAGAGGCGGTCACTTCAGAGTAATGTAGGCCGTAGGGATTAATTAGAAAATGACCGTCGCCACCAGGCACTTTTACAGTGATGTGGTTGTAGATCATTTCGCTCCAACCCATATGGTCGAATATGCGATAACAGGCCGCAAGCTGAATGCGTAACTCTCTTTCTTCAGGGCTCATAAGATTCCTCCGGTGGATCTAACTTTATGAATAACGTTCATTACAACTTAAATTGTGAGTGCGCATAGTGTGACGGCACTAGGCGCTCGCGCGCAAGACCGTCTAACCCATCGCTAAGCCACACTATCGCGAAAATATAAACGATTGTGCAACCGCTGCATGGGTGTAGACACTTTAAACTCAAGCAATCCCGCAAAGCCCAGACCAGCCAGCCATGCCGTCGCAGTGTTGCTCTGTGCAAGCGCCGCGACATGGTCACCTTCAAGCACTCGCTGCAGCATCCAGAGGCTATAGGGAATGACCACTCGTTGATCGCATACTCCGTCTACACAAAACTCGTGCGTGCCGATAAAACGCTTCACGACTTCGGGTTGGCTCGTGTTCGACAGTTCAACGGTAGGAGAATTTTTCTCGCGCCATTCATACAGAGCTGTATCGGTTGCCAGCAAAACCGGGTATTGCTCTGATGCCATGCGCTGCAAGATCGGCTCGAGCGTTGTCGGAATCTGATCATCGCCGAGCAATTCCCCCTGTTGTAAATGAGGTTCGGGACTCAGCATACGCTCAACCCAGTCGACCACCGCAGGCGCGCGTTGCCGCATGAGCGCGCCTGGCATCGGATCGCGGTATAAATGTGCATACAACGGCCCAATAAAACCAAAGTCGGCTATGCACGGTTTGCTTCCAAGTAAAAACGGCAGCTGTTCAAAGTGTGCTTGCAGTTCGTCCAACAAAGCCAGATAGGACTTTTCTATGGCTGGAATCGTACGCTCAGTAACACCTAGACTGACCACCGATTTACGAAACCGTGAGCCTAAGCGAGGGCCCAACCATCCACGCACAATCGCGGGTGCCCATGGCAGTGCAATACGACCAAACTCTTGATAGATAAATGGTTGATTTTGTTTGGGAAAGTTCCAACGATAATGCATGGCCGGCAGCACTAACCATTCATCCGCATACACTTCTAATAGCTCCGCTACCAAACGCTGCTTAGGCGTAGCAGGCAACGCAGGATGCGCAGGATGACGCGCCTCGAGCGCTTCGATAATAATCGATGTATCTTGCAGGTATTCGTTATCCGGCGTTTGCACCACGGGCATATACTGCACGCCGGTGTGCGGCACAATGATGTCGCGGTACGTTTTTAATGTAGCCGCGACCTCATTAAACGGTAAACCTTTTTTGCGAAAATACGCCCTTACTTTGCCTGTGTAATAAGATACTTGCGCACCATATAAAATGTAAGAAGCCGACATTAGCCGTAAGCAAGCTGATTGAATTCCTCTTGAAAAAAGTCACCACTACCAAACAGCAGATTAATCATCAACAAGCGCTTTACATAATGCCCCACATCAAGCTCGTCAGTAATGCCCATGCCGCCGTGAATCTGGATTGCTTCGTCGCCAATGTGCTTGCCGCTTTTAGCCACGAGTGTGCGTAACGCAGCCACCATTTTGCGCTTAGTGTCGTCACTATTCTCTGGATTTTCGAGTTCACATAAGGTGCCGACTAGCAGCGACTTAGTTTGCTCGAAGGCCATAAACGTATCGACCATACGGTGTTGCAACGCTTGAAACGAACTAATCGTTACACCAAACTGTTTACGCGTTTTGCTGTAAGCGACCGTCGTTGCATTGAGCTTTTGCATAATACCCAACGCTTCCGCAGCTAGGGCCACGTGCGCGGTTTGCATAATGTTAGCCACAATGGGAAAGGCCTCACCCGCTGTGCCGAGCAGCTCGCCCTGCACACTGTCTAGTTGCAGGTCAGCTGCTTTATGGCCATCCATTAAGGTATAGTTTTTGCGGCTCAAACCCTTTGCGTTGGCATCGACCAAAAAGAGACTTAAGCCCGTTTCGTCAGTTTGCTCGCCTGCTGTGCGCGCCAATACAACCAAATGATCCGCGCTCGGCGCGTCAATCACCACGCTCTTATGGCCATTCAATGTGTAATGATCACCTTCGGCTTTAGCGGTTGTCTGTATATTACTCAGGGCAAAGCGCGCCTGTGGCTCGTACAGCGCGGCCGCTCCTTTGAGCGTACCGCCAATTAAGCCCTCTAAAATAGCGGCTTTTTGCTCACTCGAGCCTGCCGCGCTAACCAAGCCGCCAAATAGCACTAAGTTACTAAAGACGGGTTCGACGATTAAGGCTTTGCCGAATTCTTCCATCACGGCCGCCAGGTCCACTACTCCACCGCCAAAACCACCATCTTCTTCGGCAAATGGAATTGACAACCAGCCCAGCTCGGCAAAGGTTTGCCAATGTTTCTCGCTAAAACCGGCGGCACTAGCCGCTGCCACTTTACGCTGATCAAAACTATAGTTGTCTTGCACCCAGCGCTGAATACTGTCTTTTAGGGCTTGCTGCTCTTCGCTGTATTCAAAATTCATTTTAATTCTCCTGCTTACAGACCGAGCACGGCCTTAGAAATTACGTTGCGTTGAACCTCGTTGGAGCCGCCATAAATGGTAGCTGCACGACCATACATATAGGCACGACGAGCCGCCGAACCTTGTTTGTGTAAGTCGTTAACGTAGTCAGACTCAAGTGAGCCCGAATACGCGCCTATCGTTTCCATGCGCAATTCTTGCAATGCTTGTTGAATCTCAGTGCCTTTGATTTTGAGCAGGCTCGATTCAGGGCCCGGTGTATCGCCCGCGCTCAGTGAGGCAAGCACTCGTAGCTCCATATACTGCAAAGCCATTAACTCGATTTCGATGTTCGACAATTTATTCTGGAAAATAGGATCATCGAGCAGCACACCCTTGCGATTAGTTTGTTGCTTGGCTAACGCTTTTATATCCGCCAACCAGCGCTTGCTATCGCCGACGCCGGCGATGGAGGTGCGCTCGTGTGCGAGCAATGCTTTGGCGTATGTCCAGCCTTGATTTTCACCGCCGATCAAATTGGCTTTAGGCACACGCACGTTATCGAACACTACTTCGTTAAGACTATGATGACCGTCGATGGTGTGAATCGGGTTTACCGTCACCCCGTCGGACTTCATGTCAATTAATAGAAAGCTGATGCCTTGCTGGCGCTTATCAAAGTTACCTGTGCGTACTAAACAAAAAATCCAGTCTGCGTATTGCGCATAGGTCGTCCAAATCTTGGCACCATTTACAATATAGTCGTCACCGTCAGAAACAGCTTTGGTTTGTAGATTCGCCAAATCAGAACCCGCACCTGGCTCAGAATAGCCTTGGCACCACCAATCATCACTGGCTAAGATACGCGGCAGAAAGCGTTGCTTTTGCTCATCATTACCAAAGCTAAAGATAACGGGGCCCACCATACGTAGACCAAACGGCACCACGTCGGGCGCACCCGCTGCACATCGTTCGGTGTCGAAAATAAACTTTTGCACATCGGTCCATCCCGTGCCACCGTACTCTTTAGGCCAGTCGGGAGCGATCCAACCTTTAGCATGCAAAATCTTTTGCCACTCTATTGAGACCGCTTTGGTTTCTTTGGCGACCGCAAAACGCTGTTTTAGGTCATTGGTAAATGAAGTCGCGAAAAACTCGCGTACTTCTTTTTGAAATTCAAGGTCTTGGGCAGAAAAGGAGATATCCATAAAGCTACCTGTAATGATATAAGTTGAGAAGTCGACCTAGTGCCACGCAGCGGCGAGCGATACGCTCGCGTAACGATTGCGTCGCGCAACTAGTGTCTAGTTTAAAGCGGCTTATAGTTTACACAATGGTAAACAGAAGCGGGTGAATAGCGACTATTTTGCCAGCCATATATCTGCCAGAGACTTACGCTCGTTGGGCGTTTCCTTAGCTCGTGTTTCCGCGTCCATGGCCACCGGATCTGTTACTTTACCAATGGCGAAGGCCATTACCAATTTGTGCGTATCAGGGTCTAGCTGCAGGTACTGCGTGGCTTCTTCAGCCTTAAAACCGCCCATACCGTGCGTGTAGAGACCCTCTAGCCGCGCTTGCAGCGACAAGCTCATCCATGCGGCACCACAATCAAACTCGGCCCAATCGTTGGCTTTACCGTTATGTTCAAAATTACGCGTCGCCACCATAAAGCCCAATACAGCTGTATCTTTCGCCCACGCCTGGTTGCCCTCAACCAATAAATCGAGATACGCACTGAAAGTAGCTTGGTTAGAAGTATAGATTCGCCAAGGTTGTGCGTTAAAACAGCTCGGTGACCAGCGGGCGGCTTGTATGATGCGCTCCATGACCGCGTCATCGACCACGGTTTTAGTAAAGGCGCGTGGCGACCAGCGTTGCACGAACAACGCATCGGCATTGTTGTCGACCGAGCGTTTAGAAAAGTCAAAATCGGAATTGGACATAAAACGAGGCTCCTGCAAGGTATTCGAAATAACGAAAGCTAAATTGGGTATGACCCAGTAAAGCGTAGTGTAACTAATGCGGGAATAGTAATCGAATTAAGGTGGATACCTCATGAGATTGCCCGAAATCTAAAGGCTCGGCGGCAATGAGTCAACTAATATAAAAAAATGCGACCCATACGTGAGCAAAGACGATCTCAGAA
>CAYGNS010000167.1:0-6042 GCA_964351295.1 uncultured Gammaproteobacteria bacterium | reverse complement strand
TCAGTCAGCCGGTTCTGAACCGGGCCCGGCTTGCTATGGGCGTGGCGGAGCCCTACCCACAGTCACGGATGCCGACTTAGTTATGGGCCGACTCGACCCAAAAGATTTTGCTGGCGGGCGTATTGCCTTGGATGTGGGGGCGGCCGACAAAGCGCTCGGCAATACCATCGGCGCTGCGCTTAATTTAGATGCCCTAGAGGCCGCTTTCGGTGTTGTAGAAGTCGTAGACGAGAATATGGCGAATGCGGCGCGTATGCATGCTGTGGAGAATGGCGAGGACTTGTCGGGTTATACGATGATTGCCTTTGGCGGTGCGGCGCCGCTGCATGCCGGGCGTTTATGCGAGAAGCTCGGTGTGCAACGTTTACTCATTCCAGCGGGTGCGGGGGTAGGCTCGGCCATTGGGTTTTTACGCGCTCCTTATAGTTTTGAAGCGAGCCGATCAGTTTATATGCGCGTGACAGAGTTTGCACCAGAGCAAATAACCGCGCTGTTGCAGGAGTTGTCAGAGGAGGCCGTGGGGTTTGTGCGAAATTGCGCTGCGCAGGCCGACATTAATTGCCAGTACAAAGTGTACATGCGCTATACAGGGCAAGGTTGGGAAGTGCCCGTGATACTGCCAGCACAGCAGGCCCATGCACCAGATGCGGCCACGTATATAGCCCTGTTTGAACAACATTACCGAGCGTTGTTTGGGCGCACGGTAGAGGGTTTAGATGTCGAGATAACGGTGTGGTCAGTACTCGCGACGACGCTCAAGCGCGCTGTAACGACGGTGCCCACGAGCCCACCGAGCGCTGTAAGCGTGCATCCTTATGAGCACTCTAGGGCTGTGTTTGATCCCGCACAGGGGCGGAGCATGAATGCAGCTCTGATACAGCGGGCACAGATGCAACCGTGGGCGTCGCTGGTAGGCCCTGCGGTTATTTTGGAAGAAGAAACAACGATCATCGTGCCGGCTAGCGGCGTAGCAAGTAAGCAAGCCGATGGTACTATTGATGTGCGCATCCAGCGCGATGTGACCGTCGTCAGGAATTAACATGAGCAATCCATTGCATACCGTCGCAAAGCAAGTAATGTGGAATCGCTTGATCTCGGTGGTTGAGGAGCAAGCTCAAGCGCTTATTCGCACTGCGTTCTCGACGTCTGTGCGCGAAGCCGGTGATTTATCGGCCGGCGTTTACGACACGCGCGGACGCATGCTCGCCCAAGCGGTTACTGGCACGCCTGGGCATGTTAATGCAATGGCCGCGGCGGTCGCCCATTTTATTCGCCGTATTGGGCATGACAATATTTTTGCCGGCGACGTTTATATCACCAATGACCCATGGGAAGGCACGGGGCACTTACACGATATTACGGTGGTGACTCCGGCGTTTCATCAAAATGCGCATATTGGCTTTTTGGCGTGCACGGCCCACGTGGTTGATATTGGCGGTCGTGGTTTTGGCGCGGACGCGGCATCGGTGTACGAAGAAGGCCTTTACATTCCCATTATGAAGCTCGTAGAGCGAGGTCAGTTAGACCGCAGTTTTATTAATCTAGTGCGCAGCAATGTTCGAGAACCAGATCAGGTCATTGGCGATTTAAACGCGCTCACTACCTGCAATGACATTGGCCAACAACGCTTGCTCGCGATGATGGAGGAGTTTGCCTTAAACGATTTGGAAGAAATCGCTGAATTTATTTTAGCTAATTCGCGGCGTGCCACCTTGGAAAAAATTGCGGCATTACCGCGTGAGTCAGCCTCGGGTGCTATGACCATTGACGGTTACGACTCGCCCATTGAGTTACACGTGCATCTGCAGATTGCTGCTGATCGTGTGCTTTGCGATTTTACCGGCACCTCGGGCGTGGACAAAAAGGGTATCAATGTGCCGCTCGTCTACACTCAAGCTTACGCATGTTACGCCCTGAAGTGCGCTATCGCGCCCGATATACCCAATAACACGGCCTCCTTAGCCCCGTTTGAAATTAGTGCTCCGGCGAACAGTATTCTTAATGCGTTGCACCCAGCTCCCGTGGCATTGCGCCATGTAATTGGGCATATGGTGCCCGACGCAGTGTATAACGCGCTGGATAAAATTTTACCGGCCACCGTGCCTGCCGAAGGCGCTGGCACTTTGTGTAATTTTCAAATGTCGATTCGACCCCGAACCGATCTACCCGCACCTGCGACCGCGCGTCGTGCCGAAGTGCTCACCTTTAACTCGGGTGGCGCCGGTGCGCGGCCGTTGCTTGATGGCATGAACGCTACCGCATTTCCATCGGGGGTGATGACCATGCCAGTGGAGGCTACCGAACATGCGGGTCCTGTCGTGATATGGCGTAAGGAGTTGCGCCCTGATAGCGGTGGCGCTGGGCAATATCGCGGTGGCTTAGGGCAGTTTATGGACGTGGGCGCTGTTGAGGGGCATGAGTTTGATTTTTCGGCGATGTTTGATCGTGTGCACCATCCCGCGCGCGGGCGCCACGGTGCACGCGATGGTGCTCCAACCCGCATTGCGCGCAGCGATGGGCAGCCTATGTTGGGCAAGGGCAAACAATTTGTACCACACGGACTGCGCGTATTGCTCGAGTTTCCAGGTGGCGCTGGTTATGGCGATCCACTATTGCGTGATCACGCTTTGTTGCGCCGCGATCTTGCTCGCGGTTATGTATCGGCTTGCGCTTTGCAGCGTGATTATGGCTTGAGTCAAGCTGACGTTGAGCAGTTGTTAGACGAGATAGCGAGTGGTGCCGATGTCGAGCCTCTGTGGTAACAGTGTGCTGTGTGCAAAACGGGGTATGAACTACTTTTCACTTTTAGGCGAGGACAGATGAAAAAAATTGTATTAACGGGTGCCGCAGGGCGGCTCGGTTCCTATTTGCGCGAGCCTTTGACTGCACTGGCGGAGCAACTGGTCAGCACCGATGTTGTTCCTGACATTGGACGCTTGTATGCCGGTGAGACCTATCAAGCGGCGGACCTAACAGACCTTGATGCGCTGCTCACGGTAACCGAAGGTGCCGATATGATTGTGCATTTTGGGGCGTACGCCGACGAAGCCCCCTTCGAAACCATTTTGGGCCCCAATATAATCGGGGCGTATCATATCTGGGAGGCGGCCTATCGCAATGGCGTGCGGCGAGTGGTCTATGCTAGTTCGGTGCATGCGGTTGGTATGCATTCGCGAACAGCTGGTATAGGCTTGGATGCGCCGCACAAACCCGACACGTTCTACGGCTTAGCCAAATGTTTTGCCGAAGACCTTGCTAGTTTGTATTGGGATAAGCGCGGGGTGGAGGCAGTCTGTTTACGCATTTTCTCGTGTGCTCAAGTCAATAATGCACGGGCGCTCGGTACCTGGTTATCGTACCCCGACTTAATTCACCTCGTAGAGCAGTCTATTACGACTCCCGTCACGCAATTTACAGTGGTGTACGGCATTTCGAACAACGATCGCAGTCCAGTTGATAATCGGCGCGCGGCCTACTTAGGGTATCGTCCAAATGACAATGCCGAACAATTTGCTGCGGATATCCTAAAAGATAATCCTGCCGAAGATTTGCATAACCCAGAACATCTTTATCTTGGTGGCCCATTCGCATCGGTTGAATTAGGGCACAGCGGTGTTGCCAGTATGGCGATCGTGGACGATACTAAAAAGACTTGATATTCCAGCCTATCTTCACCTCATGAGCCTAACCCGATGACCAACAGCCCACCGAATTCTGCCAACATTCCTACCGTAGCTCATTTAATTAATGGCGCGTTGCGTAGCACCAATGGGCGTACTCTTGAGGTGTTTAATCCAGCCACTGGGATGTTGACTAAGCGTGTAGAGGTGGCCGATCAAAGCTTGGTGCAAGAGGCGGTCGCAGCGGCGCAGGCCGCATTTCCTGCGTGGCGCGATACGCCCCCGATTAAGCGCGCGCGAGTAATGTTTCGCTTTAAAGAGTTGCTCGAAAAGCACTCGCAAGAAATCTGTCGTCTTATCGGTGAAGAGCACGGCAAAATTTTGCACGACGCCGAGGGTGAGCTACAGCGCGGCATCGAGAATGTTGAATTTGCATGTGGCGCGCCCGAACTATTAAAAGGTGAGCACAGCAAAAATGTGGGGGCAGGGATTGACGCTTGGAGCGAATTTCAACCGCTGGGGGTCGTGGCCGGAATTACCCCGTTCAACTTTCCCGCCATGGTGCCGCTGTGGATGTATCCGGCGGCGTTGGTATGCGGCAATTGTTTTATTCTTAAGGCATCCGAACGTGACCCCAGCGCGGCTCTTTTTATTGCGCAACTACTAAAAGAAGCAGGTCTACCTGATGGTGTGATGAACGTGGTCAATGGCGACAAAGAAACGGTTGATGCCTTGCTCGCAGACGAACGCATTATGGCCGTGAGCTTTGTGGGTTCAACGCCAATTGCCGAATCGATTTATGCCCGCGCAAGTGCCGCTGGTAAGCGCTGCCAAGCATTAGGGGGCGCAAAGAACCACGCCGTGATTATGCCCGATGCGGATATGGATAATGCGGTGTCGCAATTACTCGGGGCGGCGTTTGGTTCGTCGGGCGAGCGTTGTATGGCCTTGTCGGTGGCCGTGGCGGTGGGCGATGATGCAGCCAATGCGTTTGTTGAAAAAATGGGTCAGGCGATGGCCTCTTTGACGGTGGGCGATGCGAGCAATTCTAAGTGTGATTTTGGTCCTTTGATTTCCGCGCCCCATAAAGCCAAAGTGCTTGGCTATATCGATAGCGCCGAGCGTGCGGGCGCACAAGTTGTTGTCGACGGTCGAACGCTCGTGGTGACCGGTTTCGAGTCGGGCTATTTTTTGGGCGCGACCCTTATCGATCATGTGACGGCTCCTATGCGCTGTTATCAAGAGGAAATTTTTGGCCCGGTGCTGCTAGTAGTGCGGGTGCCGTCATTGCAGGCCGCGATGGATTTAATTGATGCACATGAGTACGGGAATGGTACGTGCATTTTTACGCGCGATGGCGAGGCCGCGCGCTATTTCTCGGATACGATCAAAGTGGGGATGGTGGGCATTAACGTGCCGCTGCCCGTGCCCGTGGCCTATCACAGCTTTGGTGGTTGGAAACGCTCGATATTTGGTGACTTGCATGCATATGGCCCAGATGCCATCCGCTTTTATACCAAGCGTAAGACCATTACCCAGCGCTGGCCCTCAGCGGCACTGCGCGAGCAAGCGAATTTTTCGATGCCTAATCTAGAATAAGCTGCTCTTAGCCAGTCCGAGCTCTGTGGAGTAGTACCCTGTGGGCTCGACCCGCATTGTTGGTGTCGCACGAGTCACCATTGAAACCCACATTTTTGCCTCTATCTTACGGTTTTACGCTGCACGGCAGCGAGGAGACCATCATGCTTAATCGTGTTCCTTATACCGAGCTTGGCCATGCTAACCATGGCTGGTTAAATGCTCGACATCATTTCAGTTTTGCAAATTACTACAACCCTAAGCGCATGGGTTTTGGTGTGCTGCGCGTGATCAATGATGACATTATCCAAGCGGGTACAGGGTTTAACACGCATCCTCATCAAGATATGGAGATTATTACCTTTGTGCGTTCGGGCGCCATTACGCATCGTGACAGCGAGGGTAATCAAGGGCGCACGAACGCGGGCGATGTGCAGGTGATGAGTGCCGGTACGGGCGTGTACCACTCAGAGTTTAATCGCGAAAACGAAGCGACCACGCTATTTCAAATATGGATCGAGCCGAATCAGCGCGGCGTAAAGCCGAGTTGGGGCGCACATGAGTTTCCCAAAACACCGGTTGTTGATCAGTTGATGCTGCTCGTGTCAGGGGATGGCAAAGCGCCATTGCAAATTCATCAGGACGCCGAGGTCTACGCAGGTACGCTCAAAGCTGGCACTACAATAGAGCATCCGATTAAGCGTCAAGCCTATTTACTCGTCTCGTCCGGTGAGTTGCAAGTGGACGATTTGGCGCTGAACCAAGGCGACGGGCTAGAGATTCGCAATCAAAAAAGCGTACAGCTTAGTGCGATAAGCTCAGTCGCGGAAGTGGTGGTGATTGA
>CAYGNS010000166.1:0-6044 GCA_964351295.1 uncultured Gammaproteobacteria bacterium | reverse complement strand
CGCCATCAGGCAGCTCAGTATTCCAGCCTCAAACCGTAAATTTCCCCAATACCCGACGTATGCTATCGAGCACCGATTTCAGCAGCGGATGTTCTACTTCCAACTCAAGCACCAAATCGCGAATACGATCATTCAAATCCTCGTATTGATCAAAGGCCTCTGGGTTTAGGGCTTGCTTTTCAAGTGAGCCGATTATCTCATCAAGATGCTGACGGTATTCCGAATCAACCATGTCAGAACTCTGGTGCTGTTCTTTTAACCGCTCCAGTAAATCATGCATTTGTTCTCTGCTCATACAATTACCTCTTACGGGCCAAATTAATGATTCAACCCTATTCAACACATTTGTGAGACCAGTTTACCGTAACCCTGCGAATACTATTCAAACATCGAAGCTGCAGACCAACCAAAGGCTACTCCACCACGTTAAGAACCTCAGTACTCAATGGCCATTAAGACTCTACCGCGCTCATCTCCTCGATCCAAGCCGTCACCTTTTCACGTAACAATGCAAGCGGTACCGTACCGTCTTCTAACACCAAGTCATGAAAATCTTTTATGTTGAATGCAGCACCTAAGGCTTGTTCGGCTTCGCTGCGCAAACGCATAATTTCAAGCGCACCCACCATGTAAGACGACGCCTGACCCGGCGTAGCAATATAGCGGTCTGTTTCAGAAACAGTTTGATTGGGCGTAAGCGTGGTGTGTTGTGCTAAGTAGTCAATTGACTGCTGTCGACTCCAACCGAGCGCATGCATACCAGAGTCCACCACCATGCGCGCTGCACGATGCGCTTCGCTCGCGAGCCAACCTACCCGCGACACGTCCGACGTATACAAGCCCATCTCTTCGGCCAAACGTTCGGAGTACAATGCCCACCCTTCACCAAAACCAGAAAAGAAAAAGTAGCTGGTCATGGGATGAATATCAGCCCCCGCTTGTGCGACATAACTCTGAAATAGATGCCCAGGGTGCGCTTCGTGAATCGAGAGTGACTCAAGAAAAGACTTGGACTGTGTTTCAGGCTGATAAGTATTAATTATGTACTGCCCTGCCCGCTTCCCATCCGGGGAAGGTGATATGGCTTGGCCCAGCGGTGCGGTTTTCTCTTGGTATGACGGGTACGGCACGACGTCCACCTGCATAGTCGGCACGCGGCCAAACCAATTTGCCAGCTCGTCCACCACACGCGCCACGGTTTCTTCGGCCATTTGGGTTATCTCCTCGCGGCTCGAGAATCGGTATTGCGGATCATCCTTGACAATGCGTAGCACCTCACCCATGTCACCTGTACCAAAGCTGCGCTCGCCAATCTCTTTCAACTGGCCGCGGATAACCTCCATCTGGGCTAGCCCCATTTGGTGAATCTCCTGCGCGCTCAATTCAGTCGTAATATGCAGCCGTGCCGACGCCCGATAGCATTCATCCCCGTTAGGTAAGGCGCTTACGCCTACCCCAGTTCGCGCGATAGGCAAGTACTCGTTCTGCAAATAATCTCGGTACGCTTCAATGGCGGGATTGATCTTGGTAGCCACCAACTCCGCCAAGCGGCTGTGCAAGTCAGCATGATCCGCCTTACCAAAACTCGCGAACGGCGACTCACTAGCCGGCACGCTCAACAATGCGTCTAACTGCCCAATTACCGCCTCTACACCCGTACGTGGCGCGGTAATACCTAAACGCACACCCTCCTGCAGGTTTTGAGTCTCAGCTTGAATGTAACCCGGTAGCTGGCTTAACCGTGCAACCAAATGGTCTCGTTGGTCTGCGGTTTCTAGCGGTAAAGATGAAAAAGCAAACGGCAGCGCATTCTGCCAACCCGTATAGGTAGGGCTTGCTTGCCAAAGCTCCATGCGGCAGATTCGCACGCCCTTAGAACCCTCTAACAACTCACGCAAATAACCGTAGGTTACGCGGGCGGGCGAACCCTCCAGTGCCGCAACCTCGACCGCATTCAATTCTTCTAGCATTTGGTCCTCAGCGGCATGCCATTGAGCAAGCGCTGTAAATGAGGGATCGCTAAGCTTGCTTGGATGAATGTCGGGGGCACCAAACATCGCCGCAAGTTCTGGAAAGGCACTAAAGTACGCCTCTACATAGCGGTCTGCTAAGGTGTTTACCTGCTGGCTAGGCGTAAGGTGCGGTGTGCAAGCGCTTACAACAAGCGCACAGATAAAAGTTAAAACCGTGCGTATGACAAGTGGTGTTTTCATAATGGTGAGAGCTCATGACCTATTTGGGCAAGTTTAGCGCAACTTTTTCTTCCAATTCGGCTTTTTGCGCAATCCAGCGACTGCCCTAGAACGCGATTACCGTCTTACCCTACTTGTCTTGAGAAGTCGCGATAGTAACAATCGACTTACCTTCAAGCAGCGCATAGCTAAATGTAAGCAGCTGTTCGCAATAGTGCGGAGTGCCACTACCGCTATTTAAAACGCACCACTTGCAACCTAAACTGATACTGCGAGTTGGAATTGAGTACCATTGTGTCTAAGGTTGTGTTGTTCGATTCGTTGGATGATAGTGCCTGCTTACAAATAGATAGGTTAAACCCAATGCACTATACTTATTTCTCTATGCCCGCCCACAACCATTGTTTTTGGGCACAATGCGTGTCAAAGAGATGAACAAAGAACAGTACGTTTTGAAGATTCAACTATTGCACAGCAAACCCGCAATCTGGCGACGCATCGTGGTGCCCGACTACATCACACTGGATCGTCTGCACGATGTATTTCAAATTGTGATGGGTTGGGCTGATTACCATCTTGCCGAATTTGAGATTGATGGAAAGCGCTACGGTGAGCCCATGGATGAGGATGACTGGAGCGACGAAGAAAGCACTTTGAACAGCGGACTTTTTCGGCTTGGGAGCCTTGTTAAGCGCAAAGGCGCTACTTTTCAGTATCTCTATGATTTTGGCGACGGGTGGGAACACCAAATCACACTTGAAGACAAAACGGCTTTCGACCCCCGCCAACAACCAGAATTAGCGTGCATAGACGGCGCACGCGCCTGCCCACCCGAAGACGTTGGCGGTGTTCCAGGCTACGAGGAGTTTTGTAATGCAATTAGCGACCCAACAAATCCGCAACACGCCGACCTACTGGAATGGATTGGCGCGGACTTCGACCCCACGCACTTCGATGCGGGCCTTTGCAACGACGACCTCATGCGATACCAACGATGGTCTAGAGACAGAATTCTACCGTGGGAGGAATTTATAGAGCAAAACTATCATTAACGGCGATCAACTTGCGACGACAACTTGTAACGCCCGCTCAAACGGCGCTCCTAAAACAGACTTAGGATTTGATCGGCCGATGTAATGATCGGCACATTAGCGCGCTCTGCTTGGGCAATCTCTTGCAGGTCCTCTTCAAGCCATTCAGAAAATCCCGACTCTGACCATCGATACGCCGCGCTGCGCAGATTGCTGAGGTTGGCCCCAAATTCATGCATTACAAATAAATCGGCATACAACCGACCCAACTCCGCGGCCTCGCGCTTGCTCGACGCTTCAATAAACACGCGAGCACTCGATTCAGCATCGTCGTCGAACGCCGCATTCAAACGCAACTGCTCAACCGTTTGATACCCAAAGCAAAACAGATGCCGCACCTTTACCCGAGGCGTATTCTGTGGCTCCGCATATCGATCTACTTGGTGATAGCACTGCCCCACCCAATGCGCTTGACCACTATCGTTAGAGTCCAACATCGCACGATTCCACATAGCCCCACAAGTACCCGTACACACCAAACACGCCACCTGCAATGCCCCACCCCCGCACTCAGCACAATCAGGCGAATACACAAAAGATGACCACTCGCTGCCGCAGGTTTGGCAGGTCTCCAAAAGGATGGCTTGGTTCGTTGTAGTGGACATTTTGGTTTAATTTCGCAAATTTTATAGTGTGAACAAAGCTGGCTTGGCAATCCACAGGCAACGCTTAGGTGACAGCGCAGCTACCCTCTTTGCATATCGATGTGCATGATGCCGTCTTCGTCGTAGGGCTCTGAAATTGTACGAAAATTTAGAGTTTGATAGAACGGCTCTACGTAAACTTGAGCGGATATTTTGATAGCGCAGTTAGCGTGCTCATGCTCAATTATGGCTATTGCCCGCTCCATTAATTGCCGACCCAATCCGCTACCACGCGCCTCCTCAAGGGTTAGTACTCGACCTATGCTGGCTGGAGCGAACTTTACACCGGGTGCCAGAATGCGAAGGTATGCGCCGATGTTTTGGCTTTGCTCATCCACTGCAAAAAGATGTGTGGCGAATTGATCTATATCGTCGATGTCTGGGTAGATGCACTGTTGCTCTAGTACAAATACGTTTTGCCGCAGCTTAAGGATGGCGTACAGCTCATCTACACTGAGCGCTTTAAATGCTTTGTGATGCCATTGAAACATACGCGTATTCTGAAGATTTGATTCGTGTGCCATGAAGGTTAATCGCTGCATTAATGTTCAGCTAGGATTCAGGTAGCTTTTACCATAATGCCGTAGTATTAGTCTAAATTCAGCACCTATGCTGGGAGATTATCTATGACGCCTCGGTTTACCTCATCCGCTCTGCTTTCAGCAGTCGCAGCCAAAGCTGCATCGCTACTTAGCTTTGCTACTTTACTGCTGGGCTTGTCGCTTGCCGCTTCTCTGGCCCAAGCGCAGGAAGAGAATGGCTCGGTGATCAACACCAGCCCGTTAAACCAGGCAGAACTAGAGCAGATTCTGGCGCCCATTGCACTGTATCCAGACACCATACTCTCGCATATCTTAGTAGCGGCCACCTACCCACTTGAAGTGGTGCAAGCCGAGCGCTGGAGCGTTAAGAACTCCGACCTTGAGGGTCAGGCCGCAGCAGATGCAGTGCAGGAATTCGATTGGGATCCAAGCGTGCAGGCTTTGGTGGCTTTTCCGCAGATACTAAAACGCATGAGCCAAGATCTCGCATGGACGCAATCCTTGGGCGAAGCTTTTTTAGCCAACGAGGCGCAAGTGCTTACGAGTATTCAAGATTTGCGCGAACTCGCCGCGCAGGCGGGTAGTTTAGACGCCATGGACAAGGTAACGGTAAGCCGCGACAACACCATCATTATCATAGAACCACGCCGACGCGAAGTGGTATACCTGCCCTACTACGACACGCGTAGGGTGTACGGCGCATGGCGTTGGCCTCATTATCAACCCGTTTTTTGGGATTACCCCTTTGGCTATACCGCGTATCACGATGGATATTATGCCCACAATTACCATAGTGCGTTCTATTGGGGTCCGAGCATTTACTTGTCGCACGGCTTTTACTCAAGCGGCTTTCATTGGCGCAATCATCATATCGTGCGTATATCGAGCCGGCATTATCAACCGCAGCGTTATTACAGCCATGCAGACATTATTCAGCACCGCGATGCACAGCGTTGGGAGCACGATACGCGGCGTGGGTATACTAATCGTACGCAAACCGCACGTCAGGCTATAGCAGAACGCGACTTACGAGTAGCGGCAAGCAACGAGCGTGATTTACAGCGCTTACAACGCAGCTCAGTGCGGCCAAACTCGGGGCCAGAGCAATTACAGAACCGCTTGGAAAACCTGCGTATTAGGCCCACTCAAAACGTGACTCGCGGTACTGTGGCAACTCCCGCCCCTAGCACTCCACCACCCAGTACTTCTACGCCTACTTATCGACGAGTGGATCTATTCGAGGGGCGCAGCATTACCAATGGTTCCTCCAACGCAAGCGTGGACAATGATGCTAATCGTAATACTGCCACTCGCTTACCAGACCGGGTAAATCGAATTCAAGAGAACAGGCGCATACTCAATAGCCAACCAGCGCAACAACCCACCATTACGCAACCGCGCATTAGCCAGCCACCCGCTAATCGGGCAATGCCGGCGCCTGCACCACAAAGAGCGGCGCCAGCTCCCGCGCCAAGCTATGCGCCACCGGCAACGGTAAGCCGACCTGCCGCAGCGGTCAATGCGCGACCATCTGCCCCCGCCCACGCCCCAGGACCGCGACTTCGTGGCCGGGCA
>CAYGNS010000165.1:5652-6061 GCA_964351295.1 uncultured Gammaproteobacteria bacterium | reverse complement strand
ATGGATGGTTCGCTCTCTTGTCGAGGTCGTTTGGACGTTGGCGAGCATTCAGTACTCAAAAAGAACGTGATGCCGGTGAGCATTAAAACAAAATCGAGATGAGCAAACCTCGCATACCCGGTTTGCGCGGCCGTTAACTAAAAACGGGCAGCCGCATTAAAGTGATGACTTAGCAATCAAGCGGACAATTTCGCTAATGTGGAGGGTAAGTCATGATTGAAGAAGCGCGCGAGTGGGGACACTCATTAATGTGGTCAAACCCGCACACCGAGCCGCCAACCGGGATGCCTAAAATTATAGGCGAGGTGTTCGATGGTGAGCGAAGACGATCGACTTCTACGGAGAGGGAAATCTTAGATCAGTGGCCAGTCAACGCGCCTTTTGACTACGCACTCGGGTGTGGTTATGG
>CAYGNS010000165.1:0-5642 GCA_964351295.1 uncultured Gammaproteobacteria bacterium | reverse complement strand
TACTAATGCCGGTAACGCAGCGCAAAACGTGGAGTGATGACACCAAGGCGAGCGCCCGGAAGAAAAGGGCAGTGACTAAAATAAAGAAAGAGTACCCCTTGTTTGAGGTTGAATTTATCGAACGGTTGGATGAGTAACTAGATAAGAAGCAAATCAAGTTTCGATAACCTTTGCCATTGGTTGTAAGATACGCTTAGTTACATCACTAAACGGAAAGCTAATAGTGCAAAATCTACTTACAGAGCTTGAGAGCTTGTTACAGCAAGATCAATCTTTCATCTCAGATGGAAGAATCCTTAAGAATGCTGTGATCGAGGCGGCCCTGAACATGGAGGTGCGGCTGCTGACACTTCTCCTGCAGTCCAGCACGATTAAGGCGCATTTCTTCACTGAGGTGGCAGATTCGCTAGTCTTCGACAAGGTGAAGTTTCAGGACTTTGTGTCGAACAAGGCGTTCTTGCCCGACAGCTACACCGCGTTCAAGAATCGTATTGGTCTTACGGATGGGTGTGGCGACTACTTGAGCCAGTCGCGTGACGTGGTATTGGCGTGGCCTTACAAGGATTGCGTGTTAGAAGGGGGCATGACGAAGGAGGATCAAGGCCGCAATGAAGTGTTTTGGAACACGACTCTGGCGCCAGACGAGATAACACGGCTGTTCGAACCCAAAGTGCTGACGGGCTGGGAACGTTGGGATTCCGAGGCAGTGTCCGCGAATAGCGCTAAACCTGTGGGGGAGATATCAGAGGAAGACAATCTGCTCATCAAGGGAAACAACCTGTTGGCATTGCATTCGTTGAAAGTGCGATACGCTGGCAAAGTGAAGCTCATCTACATTGATCCGCCATATAACACTGGCAATGACGGTTTCCGCTATAACGACCGATTTAACCATTCGGCTTGGCTTACTTTCATGCGAAACCGACTTGAGGTGGCCAGAGAATTGTTGCGACGGGACGGAGCGATCTTCGTCAATTTGGATGATGGCGAGGCGCATTATTGCAAAGTGCTAATGGATGAAGTGTTCGGCCGTGATAATTTCATCGGGAACATTGTTTGGGAAAAGAAGTTTTCCCCTCAAAATGATGCACAGTATATTTCCGATAACCACGATCATATTCTTCTGTTTGCAAAAGATAAGGGCAGTTGGTCTCCTAACCCTTTGCCACTCAGTGAGAGTCAGAAGTCCAACTATACAAACGACGACAATGACCCTCGTGGTCCATGGACATCCGCTGACTACACTTGCTCTAAATCAAAAAGCGCCAGGCCTAACCTTTATTATCCAATCACGAACCCTAATACTGGGGAAGAGATATGGCCCAATGAAACTCGGGTGTGGGGTTACGATCCAGAGGCGCACAAGAGGCATGTTAAAGAGGGATTGATTTGGTGGGGAAAAACCGGAAGCAATTCAAGACCGCGCTTAAAAACGTTTCTAACTTCTGAAGATGCTACCGTTGTTCCAAAAACTATTTTCGCCCATGCCGAAGTCGGAAGCACTCAAGAAAGCAGGCGAGAACTGAATGCCTTGGGCTTACTTGGACAATTTGAAACAGCAAAACCAGAACGCTTAATTCAACGAATCATTCATATTGCAACTAAACCCGGTGACTTTGTATCTGACTTTTTCTCTGGGTCAGGAACGACACATGCCGTTGCCATGAAAATGGATCGCAAGTGGCTTGCAGTTGAGCAAATGGACTATGTACGAGATATTACTGGATCACGCCTAAAAAAGGTCATCGAAGGAGAACAGGGAGGCGTTTCTAAAGAGTTAGAGTGGAAAGGTGGCGGATCATTTGTCTATGCCGAGCTCGCGGCTTCCAACTCTGTATTTGCCGACCGCATCGAGGCTGCGTCGGACATGGCGGCGCTACAATCCATTTATAACGACATCCACGCTACTGGCTATCTGCGATATGACGTGGACTTGAGTGCCTTTGACACCAATGACTTCGCCGCTCTTTCTCTGGATGACGCCAAGCGCGTCCTGATGGACTGCCTTGATGCCAACCACCTCTACGTCAATCTGGACTCACTTGGCGATGCTCAATTCGAGATCTCTGACGAAGACGCCAGCGCGACGCGCTCTTTCTATGGGCTAGACAAATGAGTCAGACGCTTTCTGAACAGATTGATGCGGTTGCCAAGTTTGGGATGCTCAAAGCCGATATACCTGATCACATCACTGACAACCTTGCGTTCCAAATCAACCTACGGCCATATCAGCGCACGGCCGTGGAACGCTGGTTATTCTATTTAGACAAATACGAAAGTCGACCACAAGCCCCGCATCTGCTGTTCCATATGGCGACGGGCAGCGGTAAGACGGTGCTGATGGCGGCGCTGATCCTTGACCTATACCGACGTGGTTATAGCAACTTTCTGTTTTTTGTGAACTCTGCACAGATTATCGAAAAGACCAAAGACAACTTTCTCAATTCTGCATCGGCTAAGCACCTATTCGCGCCTAGTGTGCGTATTGATGATAAGCCAGTGGAGATACGCACGGTGGACACATTTGACGCGGTAAGTTTGGATGCAATCAACATTCACTTTACCACCATCCAAGGGTTGCACACTCGAATGTATGCACCTAGAGAGAACTCCGTCACTATTGAGGACTTCCGAGATTACAAGGTAGTGATGATCTCAGACGAGGCGCACCACTTGAACGCCGAGACCAAGAAGAAGTTAACCACGAGCGAGGCAGAGACCAAGGCGAGTTGGGAAAGTACAGTGGCCGAAATCTTCCGCCAGCATCCAGAAAATATGCTTTTGGAGTTTACCGCGACCGTAGACCTCTCGCACGAGGCCATCCACGCTAAATATCACGACAAGATAATCTACGACTATTCCCTGAAGCAGTTTCGCGAAGACGGATACTCCAAGGACATTGAACTGCGGCAAGCTGATTTACCTCCCGAGGGCAGGATGATGCAAGCGATGGTGCTTAGTCAATATCGTCGCAAGGTGGCCGAGGCGCATGGACTGCATTGCAAACCGGTGATCCTTATGAAGTCCAAGACAATAAAGGACAGCGCTGACAATGAGGCCGCGTTTAGCGCTATGGTGTCAGGATTATCCAGTAAGACGCTGGACGCTCTCAAAAAGACCTCAGAGGGTGACGAAATCCTTTTGCGTGCTTTGACGTTCATAATGGACGAGCGGGCAATGAGCGGCGCGGATTTCGTTCGTGAGCTGCAGAGCGATTTTGCTCCTGAGAAGGTGGTAAACGTAAACAACCCCAAGGATTTGGAGATCAGACAGATAGAGCTAAACTCGCTTGAAGATCTGGACAATGAAATACGGGTGATTTTCGCAGTCGATAAGCTTAACGAAGGCTGGGATGTGCTAAACCTATTTGATATTGTTCGCCTGTACGACACCCGTGACGGTAAGGACAATAAGGTGGGAAAGACCACAATGGCAGAGGCGCAGCTGATTGGGCGGGGAGCGCGATACTTCCCATTCATGGCGCCAACCCAACCCGAGGCGGCGAAAGAAAAGCGCAAGTATGATAGCGAAATGGACAACCCATTGCGCATTTTGGAAGAACTGTACTACCACTGTTCGCACAACCCCAAATATATTCACGATATCCGTAACGCCCTTCGCGAGACCGGAATGCTGGATGAGACAGCCCGGACAGTGCGGGTGCGACTCAAGGAAAATTTCAAGAAATCTTCCTTTTATTTGTCGGAACATGTTTGGGTGAATAATAGGGTGAGAAATTCTCGTACAGACGTTTTCGGATTAGATGCTTACAAGATCGAAAGCGCGCAAACTTACCCCAACCTTATGACAGGGCAGGTGACCCAAGACTCTGCTTTTAGCGAAGGACTGTCAACGCCGAAATCGTCCAGTTCGGAACCAGTGTCCCGTGAATTCAAGTTGAGTGATTTTGGCAAGGCAATTCTAAACTTTGCGATGGATGCCAATGACTTCTTTCACTTCGTAAATCTGCAAAAGCACTTCCCGAAACTTACAAGTGCATCACAATTTGCCACCTCTGAGAGCTATCTTGGCGGAGTGATAGTGACTCTACGCGGGTTGCCCGATGATTTGAAAATGCTTAGCCCTGGGCAAAAGTTAGATGTCGCACATTACGTTCTGCAGCAGATAGAAGGCGGGGTAAAGCGTGAAAGCGTTGAGTATGTTGGTACCAAGGAATTTAAGCCCCATAAGATTAGCGAATGCTTCACAGACAAGACGCTAAAACTACGCCTGGAAGGTGAGAGTGGACTGAGTTGGGTGAAAGGTGAAAGCAATGTGCCAGGCTTAGACCAGATCGATCTGACGGCCAAGGATTGGTACGTCTACGACGATAGTTACGGCACTGATCAAGAGAAGAAATTTATTAAGTATCTTAATGATCATGCTGAACGACTACGAGAAAAGTATGAGGACTTCCACCTTCTACGAAATGAAAAGGCTGTGAAGCTTTTTTCGTTCGAAGATGGCCAGGCGTTCGAGCCTGATTTTGTATTATTCCTACGGCGCGCAAATGGTGGGACAGGGAGGATAATGCAGCTGTTTATTGAACCCAAAGGTAAGCTCTTAGCCGGCCCTGAGCAATGGAAGGAAGATTTTCTTAAGCAGATGAAAGATAAAGTAGAGCTGCATACTATCTTTCAAGGCAGAGACTATAGAGTACTCGGGCTTCCGTTCTATAACGATGCAGCACCTTGGATTAATGAATTTCGGAACTGTTTTACTGAAACATTGGGGGTCAATAGTGAAGTATGACAATTTGTTGAATCAGCTATTTGTGGCAGAGCAAAACGTAAGGATCACTTCGCAGATGAGAGTTCCTAAGCGGCCTCTGTAAAGACATTATAGATTCATGAGCACTAGGGAACTTGTTAGTCGCCTTCTACGTGAAGAGGAAAGCGCGACGCTTGACTTTAAGTCGGAGCAATATAAGTTTCATAAGGCTCAAGATGAGGAAAAGGCTAAGCTCCTAAAGGATATTATTGCATTTTCAAATGCTTGGAGGCGTACTGATGCTTATATCGTTATCGGAGTTAAGGAGGTCAAAGGAAGAGGGGCTATCATTGAAGGCATCGATGAGGATATTGATGATGCGCAATTGCAGGAGTTTGTTCAGTCAAAAATAAACAAACCAATACAGTTCTCGTATCTAGCAACGGAAATCGAACAAAAAAAAATAGCAATAATTACTATCCCGATTCAGAGCAGACCAATTTTCCTTAAAAAGAATTTTGCTAATCTGACAGCCAACACTGTCTATGTGAGGCGTGGATCCTCTACAGCCATTGCGCTTCCAGACGAAATCGCAGACATGGGGTCAAGTGATAATGACGACATAAAGCGAAACCCCATTTTAAAGGCTTTTATTGTTGGTGGTGAGCACGATGAATTGCAATTGGATAGTATTGATCAGTCTGTAATTCGGGCGAAAATACCAGCACTAGAGGAGTTTCCAAAATATGGAGAGCCTGATTATCCAGATGTTTTTCGGCAACTTACCTCAACGCCGACTATTTTTAATAATATAAACTCAGGCTATTATGCGCAGTTTGCAAGGTACTTTAGACGTCGACAATCCATCTTCGAAATAAAGCTAGGTATCAAAAACGAAGGAAATTTGGTTGCCCGGGACGTGAGAGTAAAGG
>CAYGNS010000164.1:0-6064 GCA_964351295.1 uncultured Gammaproteobacteria bacterium | reverse complement strand
ATCAAGCATCGATCAACCAAGCGCATGCTTCGTTGAGCGGCCAACCCGGCTGGGCGCACAACTATTTTGTACTAGCCAACGCATACTGCGAACTAGGCCGCCCGGACGAAGCGCGCTCGGCCATCGCCTCGGCTGAGCAGGTCAACCCTTACTTAACCGCGGAACTCTACGCCGACAATATAAATCGCATCACTGGCGACGCGAAAATGTCAAAGCTGTTTACGGGAGGGCTAAAGCGTCACAAATTAATTTAATCAGTCTGCGAATTGTCGGGCGTTCTTGGTCAAAGGAGAGTTCATGCCGCATTTAGATGTAAACAATATTGAAATTATGGCTTCGGGACTCGAATACCCAGAAGGCCCAATTCATTGTGCTGATGGCAGCATCATTCTGGTTGAAATTAAAGGTAAGCGGTTAACGCTTGTGCCCGCCAATGGAAGCTCTGCGATTAAGTTGGCGGATGTGCCTGAGGGCCCAAATGGTGCTGCGGTAGGCGCTGACGGTAAAATCTATATCTGCAACGACGGCGGGTTTGACTGGATTGGTCTACCACCAAGTAAACCTGTCTTATGGGTCGCGGGCAATCAACCTGCAAACTATACATCGGGTAGTTTGGACCGCGTGGATGTGCATACAGGTACAGTTGAAACGCTGTTTAGTGAGTGCACTAAACGACAATCCCCGCCTGGCACACCCGCGCCCAACTGGAACCCTGCCTATCGCTTGTGCGGTCCGGACGACTTAGTGGTCGATGCGTTAGGCGGTATATGGCTGACCGACTACGGGAAAATGCGCGAACGCGAAAAGGACATCACCGGCGTGTACTACATTAGCCCCGACTTAAAAACGATCACCCAAGCGGTTTACCCGCTCAATAACCCGAACGGCATAGCGCTATCACCCGATGGCAGCAAGCTCTATGTGGCGCTCACGTTTGAGCGCAAGGTCATTTACTATGAGCTGACCGAACCAGGGGTAATAAAACCCAACCCCGCCACCCTCGATGGTTCGTACCTGTTAAGCGCTGATTTTGTTGGGCAATCAGTACTCGATTCAATGGCCGTGGATAGTGCTGGCAACGTATATGTTGCGACCATGCTTCCGCACGGCAATAATCCCGCTTCACATGGTGGCATTTCCATTATTACACCCGAGGGCGACACCACTTTCTTTGAACTGGCGCTGCCAGACCATGGCTTTGACCCCTTGCCATCGAATATCTGCTTTGGTGGCCCCGACATGCGAACGGCTTACGTTACATGCGGTGGCTCAGGCCATCTACTCAAAGTACCAAGTGCTGTACCTGGATTAAAACTCAACTTTAACGGCAGCGCCTTTGCGTTGAATCGATGATGACTATTCTTAAACATTTACTGCACGGGTTGCGTCATTTTGGACGTCGTATATTGGGGTTATTTAGCAAACGAAGTTTACTAAGAATTCTTAAGTGGACACTGGGGCTAATAATCTTGGTCGTGCTTGGCGCTTATGCCTTTTTGTGGAATATTTCTAATTATCCGAACATTCCCAGCCATCAAGAAATCAGCGAGTACCGTTTTTTAAACCCTAGCACAGACAAGCAGTGCGACAACCCCAATCCCACCAACAGCAACCCTGAAGATCCGAACAACGATCTAAAAATACCCGCTTACCAAGGTTGGTGTCCCGAACAACGCCAACATTATTATCGAGTACCTCAAGGTACCGATTTTTTTGGTTTGCAGTACGACTGGATTGCCGCGCTCGAGCGTCCCGTCGGCAAACAGCTGTTGGTCAGTCAGGAATACATGCAACGACTCGGGTACATCTATGACCCCGCCCCGACCCCTAATTCAGAAAACCCACACAACTTACCTGTTGGATTAACGTGGCACTATGACCAAGACTCGGGAAAGAAAATACTCGACGTGAGTTGCGCCGCCTGCCATTCCGCACAAATAACCTATAAAGGTACCGGTATCGTGATTGACGGCGGGCCGGGAGGGCACGCTCTCCCTTCATTAGCACCCACGCAATTTATGGCCAACAGTATTGTGTCGTTGCTTGTGACCTATATAAACCCGCTTAAATTCAATCGCTTTGCCGCCAAAGTGCTGGTTGATGTGCCCGAACAAGACTATTCGGCCGCCAAGCGCGAGCTACGCCAAGAGACATGGGCTACGATTAAAAACGCACTCGGGTACGCTCGTTACAATCTGTTTCTGTATCCAACCGAAGAGGGCTACGGTCGTACCGATGGCTTAGGCCGCATCGCCAATACGGTATACGGAGACTACATAACGCCCGATAACTATCGCATTGCTGACGCCCCCGTTAACTATCCGCATGTGTGGGACATTTGGGCGTTCGATTGGGTGCAATGGATGGGATCAGTACGTCAAGCCATGGCGCGCAACGTGAACGAGGGATTGGGCACACGCGCCAAGATCAATTTAACTCACGCTGACGGCTTATACGACAACACCGTAATGATGCCCGAAATGCACTGTATCGAAACGACCCTGCAACACCTTGAGCCACCCAAGTGGCCCGAAGACCTATTCGGTGCAGTTGACCAGCAGTTAGCAGATAAAGGTAAACAGATTTTTGACGAGACCTGTGCGACCTGCCATGGACCATTCAAACGCGTTGCCGTAGATGGCATAGTCAACTATAAAGACACCGCTAAAAACCATCAGTGCACCACCTGCCACGGTCCCCTTATGACGGGTGCCGATGGCGAACTCTTAGACCTTACCAATAAGGCAGAGCACCCTACCGTGCAGCTTGGCCCAGACGCTTGGTTGGGCGACGTGCCTCCAGAGTATGCCGATCAATATGAGCGTGACGGCTATTGGGAGATGATTCACATTCCTCTGGAGTACATCGGCACCGATCCAACTTCGGCGGAAAACATGATCAACTATCGTTACGACTTAAGTTCGTTGGTAGAGCTAATTAAAGAGAACCAGGCCAATGGCGGCAAACTGCGACTACCCAATCCGCAGTCGATTCCAGACCCTAAAAACACCGAGTTTGCAGCTGGCTTAGCATTTATAGGCGGTGAAGTACGCTATAAACAGTATCGCGAATGGGGCTTGATGCTCGCTGATGGCTATAAGCCGCAACCCGATCGAGAACACGCGGTAAGGGACTTAGACGGCTTTGGAGAGGTTGATGACCCGGTTGCCTGGCGCGCCTATCGCCCTCGACCGCTTGAAGCTATCTGGGCAACCGCCCCCTATCTGCACAACGGCTCAGTACCGAGTATCTACCAGTTGCTACTCCCTAGCGATGAACGGGATCAAACTTTTTATCTAGGCCGCAAAGAGTTTGTGCCGGAAACGCTCGGTTTTGATGTTTCCAAATTCAAAGGCGGTTTCAAATTTGATACGTCGATAAAAGGCAATTCGAACTTAGGGCACGAATTTAACGACGGTCTATGTGGAGACGGCGTTATAGGGTACGAGCTGAAAGAACAACCTGGATATTGCCGGCAATTTACGGAACATGAGCGTATGGCCATTTTAGAATACTTAAAAATACACTCGGACGGGCAGCGCCCTAGTCCTGAGTCTGAGCCACATTGCATCAACATGACCTGGCCTCACGCCAACGGAGACGCATCATGAAACACTTTTTGCTGACATGGAGCAAACGGTTAGCGTTCTTGGTTCTGGGTTATCTAGGCCTTGCGCTGTTTATTTTTGCTATGCAAATGACACAGGCGGCATTACGCGACCCCGACGCCGATTTAGTCGATAATTCACCGGAGGCGCAGGCTCAACGGAATACGGATTTTGCGGAGATTGTGGAATCGGTACGACAACAAGTCGCTCGTTTCCGCACGCCAGAATATCAGCGCGACGCCCATGCTAAACCGCATGGTTGTGTACGCGCCGAGTTCGAAGTGTTTCAAATGGACTCGGTCTACAACCACGGCTTGTTTGCTCATCCGGGTCGTTACGAAGCATGGATTCGGTTTTCCAACGGCTCAGTTCCCGTGATCAACGACCCCAAGTCCGATGCCCGTGGTATGGCAATTAAAGTAATGAATGTGCCAGGCGAACAGCTATTGCCTCCCAAACTTGCGGGCAAAACCCAAGACTTTGTGATGATCAATTCGCCCAACTTCTTCATCCGTTCGATTGAGGGATATAGAGACTTAGAGCGTCGCACCGCCATCGGCAAGCCGTTTACCTATTTTTTGGGTGACTACTATATCAACCCACTGCATTGGAACTTACGCGAGTTGTACTTGGGCTTGAGTACGCGCAAAAAAGCGCCCAACACGCCGATCTCAACGCAGTATTACTCTGCCTCGGCGTATCAACTGGGCCCACACCAAATGAAGTATTCCGCGAAGGCCTGCGAAAACTACAACCCTGTTGGGATTGATCAAACCGATCCAAATTTTTTACGTAATGCGATGCGCAGCCTACTGCGTGACAAAGATGCCTGCATGCAATTCATGGTTCAGCTGCGTACTCCTGATGCCCGCATGCCCATTGAAGACACAACGGTCGTGTGGTCAGAGAAAAAATCGCCCTTTGTACCCGTAGCGCGGATCCACATACCCAGACAGCAGTTTGATACCGCCGCGCAAAATACGATGTGTGAAAACATGTCATTTAATGTTTGGCATGGCACGAAAGCTCTTAAACCATTGAGCTATTTTAACGAACTGCGTCGCGACCTGTATCTACATACGGCTGCATTTCGTCGCGTACGCAACGATGGGCCAATCGGTGAGCCGAACAGTTGGTGCGATTCGCTACCATCACTCTGCAATAATGAACCATAATCTGGTTAAGTCGGAGAGGTAGGCAACGCTACGGCACCCACCGTCATCCCCGCGAAGGCGGGGATAACCTTCCCACCCTTCGCGGCAGGGACGAATCTGCCGCCCTCGTCGAGCAATATGCATTACACTAGCGCATTCAAATGAAATGCAGCATGTTGTAAGTTAAGCATGGAAATCGCCAATATCACCTTGCGGCTATTGGCCGCGTCCCAAATCATTCTATTGATTGTCGCGTTAGCGCTATCGCACAATCCGCTGCGCGTGCGCGTGGTGGGCGTGCTGCTGCAATTCGGCGTATTGATGTATATGCTAATGCCGATCATTACCGAGCATATACCGGTCCCCGAACTGCAATACTTTTGGTATTTCGCCACCATTTCGCCAAGCTTAATGCTGATGTTCGTTTGGTTTATCTTCGAGGAAGACTGCACATTCCCGCATTGGTTGATCGCCTTAGTTACGTTCTCTTGCGGCAGTTCCTTGGTATATCAAATCAGCGCGGTCGGTTTACCAGGATCGCCTTTATGGCTAAAACTGCTTAAAATTTTTATTGCAGGCGTGGCCATTTATATCGTTTGGCGTGGCAAAGACAACGACCTAGTGGCAACGCGCAACAGAATGCGCAACATCTTTATATTCTCGCTCGCGCTCATCACCTTTTTGGCTTCTGCCGCTGAAACCATCACAAATTTCAATTTGCCGATCAAAATCGCCACGATATTTGCATTGGTTACGTTTATCCTCGGTTTGATGATCAACTACACCTACTTACGCAAAAGACCGTTGGGGGTTCTGCTGGAGCAACCGGTTCCGGTAAGACGCAAGACATCAGACCCCGTACTCGTGGATTTATTGTCGCGCATGCAAAACGAGCGACTCTACGCTGACCATGATTTACGCGTGGCCAGTTTAGCGAATATGCTCAACGTACCGGAGTACAAGCTACGCGCCAAGATCAATCAGGAGCTCGGCTACCGAAATTTTAATCAATTTGTTAACCACTACCGAATTGAAGAAGCGGGCGTACGTCTGCGCGAAGATACGCGTATTCCGGTGTTAAGCATTGCTTTAGACGTCGGCTTCCGCTCAATATCGTCATTCAACACGGCGTTTCAAACTGAATTCGGTGTCTCCCCTACGCGCTATCGTGCCGAAGCCCTAACGGATTCTTAGAAAACCTACCGAATTTTAAAATTCGGCAGGTTTGTGTAGTTTTTCGGGAGAGTTAGTTGCGCCTGAAGAGTTTAATGCGAATGTGCCAAAGAGCAATAAAGCCTCGTT
>CAYGNS010000163.1:0-6071 GCA_964351295.1 uncultured Gammaproteobacteria bacterium | reverse complement strand
GTGTAATCGAGCTGTTCGCTAGCAAGATCAATGTCGCCGGCACCCGAAATGCGAAAGAGTGGTGCCTTCAAGCTAAAGTCAGTATTGGTAATCCGAAAATCCTTCACATTAAAGGTGCCGAGCAACTCGGCAAATCCCGTGGCGTCCTGAGCTTGGCCAACGCCCTCAACCGGCTGCTCAGGCAATGGGCGTAATAAATCTTCTAAGCCCGCGGGGCTCGCAGTGCCTTGCGCACCCTGCGCTGTAGGCTGACCCGCACCCTGACTCTGGGCAGAAGTATTCGCAGGTGCGGGCTCTTCATCTTTAAGCTTGCGACGTAAACTTTGGTACTGGGCATAGGTGGTATCCAGTACTTGTTTAACGTCTACCCCTTTCAACGCACCGTTTTTAGCAAACAGCTTAATAGTTCCCTCGTTATACTGTTTGCCGTTGCGCTCAGTAACAATCAAATCAACCACCAACGAGCCGAGTCCAGTCAGTTGGTCGGTGATATCAGCGTTGGTAAGCAATTCGCCTAAACTGACTAAGTCGATTTCGTTATTGATGCGCAAAGTAGGCACACCCGCTTCCTCGCCATAAGCAATATCGCCCAACAATTTGCCCTCATACAAGTTGGCCGTAGGGGTAATCACTACTTTCGCTTTGTCTGACTTAACGGCCACACGCACGTCAGTTAGCTGCACGCCCCCTGAAGTCACGCTTTGTGCGCTCAGCAAGGCATCCGCCATAAAGCCCTCAAACGCAGCCATCGGCACAGCCAAGCTGGCCGCCAATGATTGTCCGGCCTCGGCCTCGCTGCTATCTTGAGAACGCGGCAAATAGTCCTCTAGATCGATTGTGTTGAGATCCAACTTTAAGTGAATTACGGGGTCGGCAAAATTGCGTACTTGGCCCCCAAAGCTGGCCTTAGTTGCATCTAAGCTAATCACACCTTGGGTAACATTAACCCGATCGGTATCACCACTCACCTCGGCCTGCGCTGCCACACTCTGCAATGCTCGCGGATTATTAGCTTGGTAATCAAAGTCTAAAGCATCGAGCGTTTGTGCCAATGAATGGCTGGGCATATCCAATTTAAACGTATAGCTGGGGTTTTCGCTTAGTTTAGCTACCGCCAAATTGCTAATCTGTACACGCGAATTAGCCAACACCAAGCTAGCGGCCTTGGCTTTAAGTTCATCTCTTTCAAGCTGATAGCTTAGCGTTGGCACGGCGAACCGCAGTGGTTGCCCCAACCACTCGGCATTCAGCACTAGCTGAGCATCGAGCACTTCAAGTTGTTGCATATCTTTTAGTGTGGCCTGCGCAAGTTCGGCCGTAATTTGCTGTTCGGTCGTGTTCAATGTAACCGTCACATCGCGCGCATTGAGGGCGCTGCCTGGAGAAAGACCATCGAGCTTATCGGCTGGCGTGAACGCCACTTCACCGCCCACCGCAAACATCATCGGTTCGCTCCCTTCGTCAGCCGTGACCTCAGTGCTATTAGCCAATGTGCCCTGCAGCTCGAATGCCGCAAAAGTGCCCGCTTCTACCCGACCAAGCGTGCCATTAAAGTCGTTTACTTGCGTTATTTGCGCTTCGCCTGATCCACTACTGCGATCCTCGTACAGAAGGGTCGCGTTACGAATAATGACGCCCCGCAATACAACACCAGTGGTATTGAAGTTCTGCCTCGCAGCATCAGCATTTCCTGCATCGCTGGGCGCGTCGAGTAACGAAGGCTCCGCTTGCTCTCGAGATTCCGCGCTTGCGGGAGCTTCGACGAACAAGCTGTTAAGCTCGTCATCTACTTTGACAAAGTGAACGTGCGCTCCGTCTACCAGCACCGTATCGAGCTCCACGCGCTTACTGAATAAAGGTAATAATTTTAATCGCAGCTCCGCTGTTTTGATCTGCACAAAGTCACCCCCGATCGCCGCGGGCTGACTGATTGTAAGCGCCTGCGTGCGAACACCAAGCCAGGGGAAAACCGACAGCTGCAAGTCTCCTTCTAGTGCAATATCACGGCCAGTAACTTTGCCCATCTGTATTTCGAGATCGTGCCGATAGTCGTTAGGATTAAACCAGCTAGGCAAAAAAACGACGGCAAGAGCGAGCACAATCGCCAGTGTTAAAATAAGACCTAGAATCCAGCGCACTAAAATCATGTGATGCCTATTGCTCCTCTGCACCCTCGTTAACTAACACGCTCTACGCAAAGATGGCGCGGTGCGACGCACTTGCAGAGCAAAATCCCTTTTAAACGAATCCTATTAAGTCTTAGTGTAAGCGATTTAGCTGAATGGCAGATTAATCAACCTTAACAAAGCCAGATGGTCGGGCTCAAACCTAAGCGAGCATCGCCTCGTATGCATCCTGCAATACATGAAAGTCGGCGTCGGGTAAGTGCGCATGGTCACTTAGATAACGGCGCCATATACGCGCACGCGGTTGTCCATGAAATAATCCGAACGCATGACGTGTGAGGTGATTGATCCGTACACCCTCCTGGCACTGCGTTTGCGCATAAGCTAGATAGTCGCGAAAGACTTGATCACGAGTAGCGGCTGGGGGCGCGTGGGCGTAAATAAGGTGGTCAACATCACACAGTACATAGGGGTTAGCATAGGCTTCACGCCCCATCATAACGCCATCTACTTGAGCCAAGTGTGTCTGCGCTTGCGCTATGCTTGAAATGCCGCCGTTAAGCACAATGGTTAATTCGGGGAAATCCCGTTTAAGTTGATAAACGAGCTCGTAATCTAAGGGCGGTACATCACGATTTTGTTTTGGGCTAAGACCTTTGAGCCATGCCTTACGGGCATGCACGATAAATGTGCTGCACCCAGCGGCCGCGCAGGCCTCGACTAGCGCCCACAGCGCCACGCGAGGCTCTTGCTCATCCACGCCAATTCGGCATTTAATAGTGACCGGAATATCGGTTACGGCACGCATAGCCCGCACATTATCCGCCACTAGCTCGGGTGACTGCATCAAGCAGGCGCCAAATGCGCCCGACTGAACGCGGTCACTAGGACAACCCACATTGATATTCACTTCATCGTAGTGCCAGGCTTGCGCCAGCTCTGCGCAACGGGCCATCGCGGCGGGATCACTGCCGCCTAGTTGCAGCGCCAGTGGATGCTCGGCGGTATTAAAATGCAGAAAACGCTCTACGCCACCGTGCAATAGTGCGCCAGTGGTCACCATTTCGGTGTACAGCACGGCGCGATAGGAAATCAAACGGAACAGATAGCGCGAGTGGCGATCGGTGCAGTCCAACATGGGCGCAACACAAAACCGATGATCTAATGGGGCAACCGATGTGGGCATAGTTAGATGAGGAAGCGGTTCTCTTATGAACGGGCGGTGGCGCATACCGAGCGCCACAACTTCAGCCCTCGCCAGCTAAACTGACGATAGGCGCGAACGTTTTGTTTGCCTCAGTCAGCCTTGGTAAACGAACAACACGCCAGCCAGCGACCCGTTTTGGGTGCTGGCTCGTCGCCTATCGCATTATCGGGCGTTTGGCGCGCTTCGCCACAGCAACTTACACTTACAGCGTCGATAAAGCTTGTCGAATTGCGTCAACGCTCTCTTTGGCGTCGCCGAATAACATGCGCGTATTATCTTTAAAGAACAATGGGTTTTCGACCCCAGCGTAGCCCGTCGCCATGCTGCGTTTAGACACAATCACGGTTTTGGCGTTCCACACTTCCAATACAGGCATTCCAGCGATGGGACTATTGGGGTTTTCTAACGCGGCTGGATTAACGATGTCATTAGCCCCAATCACGATCACCACGTCCACTTTGTCCAGCTCCTCGTTTATTTCATCCATTTCGAGCACTAGATCATAGGGAACGTTGGCCTCGGCCAGCAATACATTCATATGGCCCGGCATGCGCCCCGCCACTGGATGTATAGCAAAACGCACATTCACGTTACGCGCTTTCAACATTTTAGTTAGATCCGACACGGGATGCTGTGCGTTCGCCACCGCCATGCCGTACCCTGGCACGATCACGACCTCATTGGCATCGGCACATAACTGCGCCACTTCGTCGGCCAAAATAGCCACCACATCGCCCTGCTCGCCCTCGTCGCTGGCACCGCCAGCGGTGGTGCCAAAGCCACCCATGATTACGCTAACAAAATTGCGGTTCATGGCGCGGCACATGATATAGCTCAAGATAGCGCCAGAACTACCCACCAATGCACCTACAATAATCAGCAAGTCATTAGACAACATAAAGCCCGTAGCCGCTGCAGCCCATCCAGAATAACTGTTGAGCATAGAGATCACCACCGGCATATCGGCACCGCCAATGGCCATCACCATATGCACTCCAAATGCAAACGCCAGCAGCGTCATAAGCAACAACGCTACGGTGCCTGCAGAGTGGTCTGCGCCCAAAAACCAGTTACCAATAACAATACACGCAATCAAAATGCCTAAATTTAAAAAATGCCGTGCGGGCAAAATTAACGGCTTGCTGCCAATTCGGCCGCTGAGCTTACCAAACGCCACCACCGAACCCGTAAACGTTACGGCGCCAATCAAAATACCCAAATATATTTCCACATTGTGGATGGTCTTGGCCGCGCCAATATGCGAGCTAGTTGGATCAAAGTAGCTAGCAAAGCCGACCAACACCGCCGCCATACCCACGAAACTGTGCAAAATAGCGACGAGTTCGGGCATTTGGGTCATTTCAACCTTAGCGGCAAATCGCGCACCAATGGCACCGCCAATCACCATCGCGGTAAGTAGCCAGACATAACTGGTTACTGCAGGATTAAGAATAGTCGCAACAATAGCAATGGTCATGCCAACGATGCCATACCAGTTGCCGCGACGTGAGGTCTCCTGGTTACTCAACCCAGACAAACTCAAAATAAACAGAATTGCCGAGACAATATAGGCAGCCGTAACGGTACCGCTCGAAAGTGTGGCTAACATCATGACCTAACCCCTAACCTTTATTAAACATTTTCAACATGCGCTGCGTGACTAAAAAGCCACCCGCAATGTTGATGGACGCGATCAGGATCGCGATAAATGCCAAAACAACAACGGCACCAGACGAGGATGAAATTTGCAGCAGTGCACCCACCACAATAATGCCGCTAATGGCATTGGTAACGCTCATTAAGGGCGTATGCAAAGCGGGAGTAACACTCCAGATCACTTGATAACCAATAAAGCAAGCCAAGATAAACACCGTAAAGTGGCTCATAAAATCAGGGGGCGCAACGGAGCCAACCCCTAATAGAGCCACAATGGCCAACGCAAACGCCAACAAGCTCATCTTGGCTTTAGTCGCCGCGCTCATACTGGCTTTAGCCGCTGGTGCGGGTGCCGCAGCGGTCGGTTTAGCGGGCGCCGCAGACAGCTTGGGAGCTGGTGCCGGCCACGTCACTTCGCCGAGATGCGCAGCGGTAGCGCCGCGAATAACGGCGTCCTCCATATTGATGTTAAGTTGGCCGTCTTTAGCCGGCGTTAAATCCGTTAACATATGTCGCAAATTAGTGCTGTAGAGTTGCGACGACTGCGTGGCTAGGCGACTCGGCAGATCGGTGTAGCCGATAATTTTTACGCCTTTATGGGTAACAATTTTGTCGGCTTTAGACAGCTTACAGTTACCGCCCTGTTCTGCGGCTAAATCGACAATCACGCTACCTGATCGCATGCTCTCCACCATATCTTTGGTGATTAACTCAGGCGCAGGACGGCCAGGAATTAACGCCGTAGTGATGATGATGTCAACTTCTTTGGCTTGCTCTCGGAACATCGCCATTTCGGCATCAATAAACTCCTTGCTCATGGTTTTGGCGTAGCCGCCCTCGCCTGAACCATCCTCTTCAAAATCAAGCACTAAAAACTCGCCGCCCAAACTCTCTACTTGCTCCTTGGCTTCAAGCCGAGTGTCAAACGCGCGCACAATTGCGCCCATGCTTTTCGCGGCCCCAATGGCCGCCAGACCCGCGACACCGGCACCAATAATTAACACTTTGGCTGGCGGCACCTTACCCGCCGCGGTCACTTGTCCGGTAAAAAAGCGACCAAATTGATTGGCTGCTTCTACCAC
>CAYGNS010000162.1:0-6109 GCA_964351295.1 uncultured Gammaproteobacteria bacterium | reverse complement strand
GTAGTGGTCAAGTGATTTTGGCCAAGGATTTAGAGAAACTCTCCATCACATCTCTCTACATTTTCTAGTGCCACTTCATTTTTGAACCCGTTTGAAACGGAATCAACTTTCAAATGACAGGTTCTATCAAGTCCATTCATCCATGGAATGATTTCGTAAACTTCGCCAACTTCTACGTTCAGTTCAAATGTCAAACTACATATATTAGAGACGAACGCGCCGCCCGTAGACAAACGTGTCATTAGGTGTATTTTGCGTGGCGCTAAAATTTTGATCAAGTTGTCCCTCGGTTCACTGGCCATCATGGAAACTTGTTCGTTCAAAATACCTTTGCATCTAAAGTCGTCTTTCAAAAGAAAAAGTTGTGCGCTTCCCCCATATGGAACTTTGTAATTTGGCACAAATTTAACGTTAGCAGTGTTGTCGTCTCCAACGGGTTCTACATACGTGGATATACACCCTGACAAAAGAAGCATTACGCAGACGCTGTTCAAATATTTCATTTAACATCCTCTTTCTTGACTATGAAGTGTATGTAGCATTGTGTGTACCTCCTGAGCTCTGTGTGCTTAGTGTATGGTAAGGCCCGAGTTTTCTAGACAGATTTTTAGTTAAACATAGCTTTTTTATGGCTTTTCGACACAGAATCTGAATGTCCCAAATGGGCAAACTAGAGTCAGTCGCCTAAGTGTATATCGAGAGACGTGACAACAAATTACACGTGCTACGTACAGACCCCTAAAACGGTTTAGCGGGTAATCAACGGACAGCAAGACTAAAGAAACGCTGCTGCTGCAACGCCACGAGCTCAGCCACCTATCGGTCGCCCCACGGCAATCGATAGGTTAAGTATTCGCTTTACCGATTGGCGATCAGGTCTTTAACCACAGTGGGATCAGCCAACGTACTCGTGTCGCCTAGTTGCTCAAATTCATTTTCAGCAATTTTTCGGAGAATACGGCGCATGATCTTACCCGACCGAGTTTTTGGTAATCCGGGCGCCCAATGAATTACGTCAGGCGTCGCCACAGGACCAATTTCGGTGCGAACGTGCCCAACCAGCTCTTTCTTAAGCTCGTCGGTGTATTCCACGCCCGTCATCAAGGTTACATAAGCATAAATGCCCTGCCCTTTGATGTCGTGCGGATACCCCACCACGGCGGCCTCAGCAACCGCTTCGTGCAGTACTAAAGCGCTCTCGACTTCAGCCGTACCCATGCGGTGGCCCGAGACATTAATCACATCATCTACTCGCCCCGTAATCCAGTAGTAGCCGTCTTCGTCGCGACGACAACCGTCACCGGTAAAGTAATAGCCTGGATACATGGAAAAATACGCGTCATAAAACCGCGCAGGATTATTATAGACACCGCGCATTTGCCCAGGCCACGATCGTGGAATGGCTAAATTCCCAGAGGCGGGTCCTTCTAATACCTGACCCTGATCGTCTAGCAATACAGGCTCAACACCAAAAAAGGGCAACGTAGCAGACCCTGGTTTGGCTGCGGTTGCGCCAGGTAACGGCACAATCATGATGCCACCCGTTTCGGTTTGCCACCAAGTATCCACAATGGGGCAGCGGCCTTTGCCGACCTTATGGTAATACCACTCCCACGCTTCAGGGTTGATGGGTTCGCCGACGGTGCCGAGAATCCGTAGCGAATCGCGGCGCGTGCTCTCTAAGAACGAATCCCCTGCCCCCATAAGCGCTCTTAAGGCTGTAGGCGCGGTATAAAAAATATTAACTTTATGTTTGTCAACGACTTCCCAAAAACGACTCGCATCGGGATACGTGGGCACGCCTTCAAAAACGAGCGTAGTCGCCCCATTCGCCAAAGGGCCATACAATAAATAACTGTGTCCAGTAATCCAACCTACATCGGCCGTACACCAGAACACCTCGCCCTCTTGATAATCAAACACATACTTGAACGTTAAGGCCACATACAAAAGATACCCCGCAGTGGTGTGCATCACGCCCTTAGGAGTGCCGGTCGAACCCGAGGTATACAAAATAAACAAAGGGTCCTCAGACTCCATTACTTCGGGCTCACAAAATGGCTCCTGTTTATCAACTAAGTCGCCATACCAAACATCGCGGCCTTCGACCCAATTAACATCGGCACCCGTCACTTTGCAAACCAAGACGTTCTCAACAGAGGGCGTTTTGGCACAGGCAATATCTACGTTGGCTTTAAGTGGAATGGTTTTCTGTGCTCGCACTCCCTCGTCCGCCGTAATCACCACCTTGCAAGCCGAATCATTGATGCGCCCACTCAGCGCTTCGGGCGAGAAGCCCCCAAACACAACCGAATGGATTGCACCAATACGCGCACAGGCCAACATCGCGTACGTGGCTTCGGGAATCATGGGCATATACAAACAAACACGATCACCTTTAACCACACCAAGCGCCTTGAGCGCATTGGCTAGTTGGCACACTTTGTCGTGCAGTTTTTGATAACTAATATTGCTAGATTGATGCGGATTATCGCCCTCCCAGATAAGCGCTGTTTGGTTTGCCCGTTTGGCTAAATGTCGATCAATACAGTTGTAGCTCAAATTGAGCTGTCCACCTTCAAACCACGCAATATCCGTGGTTTTAAAATCTTGCCGACAAACGGTATCCCAAGGCTTATACCAGTCGAGCGTTTGTTGTGCTTGCTCACTCCAAAAACCATCGGGGTCAGCTATCGAGCGAGCATACATCTGCTCGTACACGGCCTTAGTTGCGTGCGTATTGGCTTTAATAGATTCGTGTACTGGATAGATTTTCACTTCAGACATCTTCTTCCTCGCTCATTATTTTTCTGACATAAATGTCGTCATTTAAATTCGGGACTTATTCACTTGCGCAACTCAAATCTTAGGCAAATGAATTAATTCATGTTACTCGGGTTGCTCGAACCCTGTTTGATACGTGCTAAACGTCATCGGCGTCTCAGCATAATAGTTGACACCCGCCGAATTGAGCACCAGTTTTAATTGTGTATTGTCATCGGGTTGGTATGGCAACGCAGCCTCCCATTGACGCACGGTTGAGTTCCAAACCATCGTGTTTGGTAGTGACTCAACATCACCCATTCGACTCACACTAAATACGATATTTTCTAAAATTTGCTCTGAACTCAAAACGAGCAGTGCTTGATCGCCCTCACGTCGTATCGCAATACGGGCACGAAAGTCATTATTACGTAAATCACAAACACCGCTGGTATAGCGACAATTAGAGCCAGCGAGTAAAGGATAACTTTGTCCTTCTTGGGCTGGCAGCGGCTTTTCGCTCACCATTTTATCTGCGACCATGTAGCCCATGACCGCCAAGAGTGGAGCGACAATAAATGCCGTGATCACATGTTTATTAGAAAAAAAGCGTAACGACATAATTTTCGCCTGCCTCCTTTGCGGAGGGGTTTACTATAAAAACGGTATTAAGGCTGGCTACCAATGTACTCATTTAACATCAGCTCAAAAGTAGCCCATTCGCTACCCCGCCCGATTTGGGCGGGGTAGCGTACTCTTATCACACTGCTTGGAATTGAATCAATAGCGAGTCAACGGTTACCAGCGTGAGCATTCAATGAATGCGGATCATTAGTGTGCAACCACACTACCCACACCATGCGGTGAACGTACATGGTCGACCAAGTCTTGAATTTCCCTCGGAGGTGCTGCTGTAAACCGACATACTGCAAACGCCACCGTAAAATTCACCAAGGCCCCAACCGCGCCAAAGGCATTGGGCTCGATGCCAAAGAACCAGTTTGGATCCATGTCACCTAGGTAGGCGGTACTTTTAACAAACATAATGCCTGTATGTTGAAACACGTACAGCAAAGTAACACCTATACCAGCCAACATCCCAGCAACTGCGCCGGCTGTATTCATCCGTTTATAGAATATACCCATCATAAGCGCGGGGAAGATCGAAGACGCCGCCAATCCAAAGGCCAGCGCCACGGTCCCCGCGGCGAAATACGGCGGATTAAACCCTAGATACCCCGCAAACAAGACGGTAAAGGCCATGGCTATGCGCGATGCATTAAGTTCAGCTTTCTCGGATATACCCGGCCTGAAAATACCTTTTATGAGATCGTGTGAAATTGCTGAAGATATCGCCAACAACAAACCCGCCGCCGTTGACAATGCCGCCGCAATACCCCCAGCCGCTACCAAAGCAATTACCCAGTTGGGCAGTTTAGCGATTTCAGGGTTCGCCAACACTAAGATGTCATTGTCGATCTTAACCATCTCGTTAATTTCAGGGTCAGCATTGTATTGAATTCGGCCATCCGCATTCTTGTCTTCAAATTCTAGCAAGCCAGTTTTTTCCCAATTTTTAAACCAGTCAGGCCGTTGATCGTACTCAAGGTAATTACCCGCAGTAGGCTCAATTGTACTCATGAGGTTTAACCGCGCCATGGCCGCTACTGCAGGCGCTGTGGTGTACAGCACGGCAATAAAGACGAGTGCCCACCCAGCCGATCGACGCGCACCTTTTACATCAGGCACAGTAAAAAAGCGAATAATCACATGCGGCAATCCTGCCGTACCAATCATCAGTGACATGGTGTAGGCAAACATATTGAGCGAACTCAGCCGTTCCGAGGTCGTATACGCGGTAAAGCCGAGCTCCGTTACCACTTGGTCAAGCTTATCAAGTACGTAGGTGCCATCTGACAATAAAGTGCTGCCTAAACCTAATTGTGGGATCGGATTTCCCGTCAACGATAAGGAAATAAAAACCGCTGGAATCGTGTACGCAAAAATCAGCACTACATATTGCGCGATCTGTGTATAGGTAATGCCTTTCATGCCGCCGAGAACCGCATAGAAGAACACGACCACCATGCCAGCGGTAAGCCCCATTTCGTAGGATGTTTCAAGAAATCGACTAAATGCTACTCCAATTCCCTTCATCTGCCCGATGACATAAGTCACTGAGGCAATAATCAAACACAACACGGCTACGACTCGAGCAACATTTGAATAGTAGCGATCGCCAATAAATTCTGGAACGGTGAACTTACCGTACTTGCGCAGATACGGTGCTAAACACATCGCCAACAACACATAGCCACCGGTCCAACCTAGTAAAAACACCGAACCGCCGTAACCTTTGTACGAAAAGCCAATCAAGCCAGCCATGGAAATAAACGATGCGGCCGACATCCAGTCAGCGGCTGTCGCCATGCCGTTTGCGACGGGATTAACTCCACCACCAGCTACATAAAAGTCTTTAGTCGAACTGGCTCTAGCCCAAATCGCAATACCGATATAGAGCGCAAACGTAAAACCGACAACCAGATACGTTAATAATTGTAGGGACATGATTACTCTCCTTCGGCGTTGAATTGGTCGTCTAGATCACTCATCTTCTTAGCGTAGTAGAAGATCAAAACAACAAATAAATAGATAGAGCCTTGTTGCGCTATCCAAAAACCTAACGGATACCCCCCTAATCTGAATTGATTAAGCTGCTCTACAAATATGATGCCGCCAAAAAAGGGCACTACAAACCACACCACCAACAGTTTGCATATAAGACTTACATTGGCGCGCCAGTAAGCTTCTGCGTTATTTTTCATGGTAGATCTCTCCATCCAACGTTTTAATAGGAACCACCAGTGTAGCGGTGTACCGAATGGACGGATATTGGACAATGGTATTAGGCATAGCAAAATCCTTTTGGTATTCTTTTGCTTAATCCAGACCCTCAACACCCCATTTGCCAATGAGTCACAACGTGCTGATCGCTGATGATCACCCTCTTTTTCGTGAGGCCCTCAAGCAAATTGTGCGGTCTGCTGCGCCCGATGCGCAGGTGTTAGAAGCGCAAAGTTACGCGCAAGTACGAGAGCATTTAAAAGCCGCAGGGTTTGACATCATTTTTGTCGACTTAGATATGCCCGACTCAAGTGGGTTATCTGAGCTCGTGTTGCTCAAAAAGCTCGCACCTACCACCCCTATCGTCGTGGTTTCCGCGCACGAGTCCGACAATATTATCAGCACCTGTTTATTCTATGGTGCGCAAAGTTACATCGTTAAATCTACGCATCCCGCTGACATTCAAGCCGCCGTTAAAACATTACTCAAAGGGGGCGACTAT
>CAYGNS010000161.1:0-6113 GCA_964351295.1 uncultured Gammaproteobacteria bacterium | reverse complement strand
CGGAGTGGGTGCCTATCTACGCCAAGGCGCATTTTTTGGCAAGCTAGGCTTTATGCCCGCGTTGATTGAAAGTTTTCTAGCATCGGAATACCAATCTGATCAGTTCCTACAACCTAAAGATCAAGTGGAATTTGCTTCCTCGAACCTCGGTCGCATAGTTGTGGATGTGCAATAAAGCACTAACCTGCATTCGAACAATTACTGACACTTAGGTGCGAATCAGGTAGCCGCTGCTTACACTTTTGTCCGGCCCGCCAAAAGATATGCCTTTATCGCGCGGATGCAGTAAGCTTAAGTTTTAACACATCTTTTTAACTGGTAAATACAATGCTTGGATATGTAACGATTGGTGTCTCTGATATGGTTAAGGCACAAAAATTTTATGACGCACTATTCGCTGAAATCGGCGCAAAACAGTTATTTGGCCATGACCGTATAAAGTTTTACGGTACGGGCACCGGCCCGATGGTCGCAATCTGCGAGCCCTATGATAAACAAGCGCCGCATTGCGGTAACGGCAATATGTTAGCCATTCCGGGAGATGGCCCTGAAGGCATCAAAAAGCTCTACGCGAAAGCATTGGAGCTGGGTGCCACCTGCGATGGCGAACCTGGTCAGCGTTTGCCGATCTTTTACGGTGCCTATGTGCGCGATCCTGATGGTAACAAAATCTGCTTTTTCGAAATGAAAAAGGCGTAGGCCGCACAGCATGGATTACGGCTTAGATACGCGCTTCACAAGCACGTATCTACGCTCTCGATAAGACCACTGAACGCCAATCTTCATGAACCGCCCGCTTTTTTGGAATAGGCATAGTCGGCCTCACTATTCACTCGGTGCACGAGCTTGCGCACTCGTTATCGGCTTGTTGATTTTCGCAAGCTTGACGTTACGCGTATACCTCTCGACCGAGCAACTGGGCACGGTTATGGCTGCGCTAGCCGAACTCACGCGCTTCTTTACGATCCTCACCAACTTCATGGTGATGGTCATTATGTTGCGAATTGCGCTGAGCAATAAACCTTATAGTACGGCCTTCACGAGCGCGTTTGTAATGGCGCTAACTGGCGTGGGGATTGTATATCATGCGCTGCTTGCACATTTATGGGACCCTCAGGGCTGGGCATTGGTTGCCGATCATTTAGTACACACAGTTGCGCCCATACTCGCGTTAGCTTGGTGGTTTGGTTTTGTTGATCGCAGTGCTTTATTTTGGCGTTTAGCGTTAGTGTGGGTCGCTTGGCCTTTATTGTACAGCGCGTACGCACTCGCACGTTCTTATTACTCAGCCACATATCCATACCCATTCTTAGATGCCGCAGCTTTAGGCTACACACAGGTGGCAATTAACGTTTTAGGATTAAGTGTGGGATTTTTTATTATTGGCTGCACGATGATCGCGATTGCCAAGTTAACTGCAAGGCAGTGATTTGAAAAACTTTCGATTTGTCGTGGCTTAAAAAGGCGGAAACGTCATCTCCGCCATCTTCCCCAGCGTTTTCCCCGCACAACACGGCGGGGTCATCCCCGAGTCGTCGGGAATGACCGTTGGGCGAAAATTTACCTTACCCCAAATGGTGACTATGAAACTCCAAATGGTCCTGAATGTACGTAGCAATAAAAAAATAAGAATGGTCGTAGCCTGCTTGCATCCGCAGCGTGATTGGGTAGTTGGCCGCAGCGCTTGCTTGCACCAACAATTCTGGCTTTAATTGCTCCGCCAGAAACTGGTCATCCAAACCTTGATCGATCAAGATTGGCCGTTGTTGCCCCACCTGCTGAATGAGTTCGCAACTGTCGTAAGCGCCCCAAGCAGCCTGCTCCGTGCCTAAATAGCCACTCAGTGCTTTTTGTCCCCACGGACAATTAGTCGGCGACACAATGGGCGAAAATGCGGAGATCGAGCGGTAGCGATCAGGATTTTTTAAGCCAATGCTCAACGCCCCATGGCCACCCATCGAATGCCCCGATATACTCGCACGACTGGCATCTAGGCCATCGATTTTGGCCACCAAGCTCGGCAACTCCTGCGTAATGTAGTCGTACATTTGGTAGTTGGCGCGCCACGGTTCTTCGGTGGCGTTCACATAAAAGCCTGCACCCAAGCCAAAGTCATATGCGCCTTCTGGGTCGTCGGGCACACCCTCACCGCGAGGGCTTGTATCAGGGCACACAATGGCCATACCTAAGTCTGTGGCGTATTGCTGTGCACCCGCTTTAGTTACAAAGTTTTGATCTGTGCATGTGAGCCCAGACAACCAATATAGAACCGGCACGTCTTCATGCTGTGCTTGCGGAGGTAAAAATACTGAAAACTGCATTGGGCAGCTCAACATGTCCGAAGCATGTTGGTACTGTCGTTGTTGGCCGTCAAAACATTTAATGTTGGAGATTTGCTCAAGCATAAGGTGATCCAGGGTTTGGTTTAGTCGGCAGGCGAACGCATTAAAGCGAGCCGCGGCTAGTCGTACAACACAACCGAACGAATCGATTCGCCAGCATGCATCAAGTGAAACGCATGATTGATATCCTTAAGCGGCATCGTGTGCGTAATTAGATCATCAATGTTGATCTTGCCATCCATATACCAGTCCACAATTTTGGGCACATCCGTGCGGCCGCGCGCGCCACCAAATGCAGTGCCTCGCCAGACTCGACCAGTGACGAGCTGAAAGGGTCGAGTTGAAATCTCTTGGCCCGCACCGGCAACACCAATAATGACGGATTCGCCCCAACCCTTATGACAGCACTCCAATGCTTGGCGCATGGTGTTTACGTTGCCAATGCATTCAAAACTATAATCAGCTCCGCCACCCGTTAAATCGATGATCGCTTCGACTACGTTATCGACGTCTTTGGGATTGATAAAGTGGGTCATTCCAAAATGGCGGCCTAGCGCTTCGCGTGCTGGATTTAAGTCGATACCGATTATTTTGCCGGCGCCAACCATGCGCGCACCTTGAATTACGTTAAGCCCTATTCCGCCTAAACCAAATACCACCACATTGCTGCCTGGCTCTACTTTGGCGTCAAACGCCACGGCACCCACACCCGTAGTAACGCCGCAACCGATATAACAAATCTTGTCGAAGGGCGCATCTTTGCGCACTTTGGCTACCGCAATTTCAGGCAATACCGTGTAGTTCGAAAACGTGGAACACCCCATGTAATGCAAGATGGGTTCGCCGTCTATCGAAAAGCGACTGGAGCCGTCTGGCATAAGTCCTTGGCCTTGTGTAGAACGAATTTTTTGGCACAAATTTGTTTTTGGATGCAGGCAATAATCACATTCTCGGCACTCCGGTGTATAGAGAGGGATAACATGGTCGCCAGGTTTTACAGAAGTAACGCCCGCGCCTACTTCAAGCACAATGCCCGCACCCTCATGCCCTAAAATGGCCGGAAACGCCCCTTCTGGATCATCGCCCGAAAGCGTAAAGGCGTCGGTGTGGCACACGCCCGTAGCCTTAATTTCAACGAGCACTTCGCCCGCCTGAGGTCCTTGTAGATCTACCTCAACAATCTCGAGTGGTGCGCCCGCTTTAAAGGCGACGGCTGCTTTGGGTTTCATATACTGTGCTCCTCCGTAGTTTGGATAGTCTTGCTCAGAGTTGATTTGAGCATTGGCGTCAACCACAAAGCAATGTCTGCAGGCGACGCTATTTGGTCTTATTCGGGCGCTGCAAATTGCGCGAGAAACTGATTTTGCGCAGCGCTCAAGGGCTCACGTTGGCGTGTTTTGAAATTATAGTGAACCATCCGCGCGACACTCACAGCGGCAATACGTTCCAACTGGCACGAGTACATGCTGTGTTGAATCGCAAAACTATTCTCGCTGATCACTTGGGTAGCTAGACCAATCAGCAGTGTATCAGGGTAAACCACCGGTGCCTTATATTGGCAATTAACTTCAGCCAGTGCTAAGCCTATGGCGTGCTCCTCGTCGGGCACTCGGCTGTCGTTCCAGCCAGGTTCCGTGCGTAAAAACTCGATACGCGCCGACTCACAAAAGTGTAGGTAGCGGGTGTTGTTAACGTGCCGCATCGCGTCCATGTCGCCCCACGCTATCTCACGCGCGAAAACAAACCCAAAACTCACTAGCGCTTCGGGCTTAGGCCCGTCATAAACCGCCATGCCGACTACCCGTGCTGTGCCTTACCCGAGCGATAGAAGACCCATCCGCCGATACCACCGGCGATGCATTGCGAGAGAAAACCGAGCGTCGTTGCCGTGGGTGCAACTGGGTTCATCTCGAACGCGGCTTTTAGCGCAATATGCACAGTCGCAATGGCGACAAACCCGGCGAGTGAATAAAGCGCTGCGCGGTAGGGCAAAAAGCGCAGCAATATTTGTTTAGTAAACGTAAAGGCAATTAAGAACGCCACAGCAATCATCGGCAAATAAGTCGCCAGCATTCCCACTAAATCTTGACCGACGGCGCTCAGTCGCTCTGCCGTACTGACACTAACGCCCAATGCAACAACGCTTTGGGTATTAAAGTTACTCACTAAAACGACGGCGATGATATAAGTAATTAAAACCGCGAAAACAAACCTTACAATGAGATTACCCTGCATAATTTTGACCTTTTGAGTGCATCGAGCGAGTTACACTTTAACGATGTTAATTGTTAGAGGCAAGGATATGCGCAAACTCATCGTAATTCTGTTAGCAAGCTGTACTTTTTATACTTATGCGCAAGCGCAAGTTCAAAACACAGGGTATTCATTAACCACTATAGCGACTGAGTTAAACCAACCATGGTCGGTTGCCTTCCTACCCAATGGCGACTACTTAGTGGCTTTACGAGTTGGGCAAATTGTGCGAATCAGCGCCTCGGGCGAAGTCAGTGAGCCTCTTGCGGGCACGCCAGAGACGTTGGTGCATGGGCAAGGCGGTTACTTCGACGTAGTGCTAGACCCCGATTTTGAACAAAACGCGACCTTGTATTTAAGCTTTGCGCACGGCGATCGTTCTAATAATGCCACGCGGGTCGTTAAAGCGCAGTTACGCGATAATACCTTAGAAAACGTTACACCCATCTTTACCACCAACGTAAGCAAAGATACCGGTGCGCATTACGGCGGACGCTTAGCCTTTTTACCCGATGACACTTTGTTATTAACAACAGGGGATGGCTTTCAATATCGCGACGCCGCACAAATCAAGAACAATCAAATGGGTAAGACAATACGCTTTAATCGTGATGGAAGCGTACCTAGTGACAACCCCTTTGTCAGCAGCAAGGATGGTGCAGAGTTAGTGTGGTCTTATGGGCATCGTAATCCGCAAGGATTAGTGGTCGACCCCGCTACCGGTATCGTGTATCAGCATGAACACGGCCCGAAAGGCGGTGACGAGGTTAATGTGCTGACCGCTGGCGCCAACTATGGGTGGCCAGTAGCCACTTATGGAGTTAATTATTCCGGAGCATTAGTGTCGCCGCACCAAACCCTCGAGGGGGTTACAGATGGAATTAAAGTCTGGGTACCCAGTATCGCGCCTTCGGGCTTAGCTATTATGCGTGGCAACATGTTCCCAGAATGGGATGGCGATTTATTCGTTGGTGCTTTAGTAGACCAAGAAGTGCGTCACTTAACGCTGCAAGAGGGCAAAGTCGTAAGCGAGGCGGCTGTGTTTCCCGAGATTAAAGCGCGCATCCGCGATGTGCGCCTTGGCCCTGACGGATCGCTTTACGTACTCACCGATGGTCCAGACGGCATGTTGTATCGAGTGTCTCGCTAAACGAAAGTGAGACAAACCGATACCTAGGCTAGCGCAGCCCGCCGCTTCTAAGAAAGGCAATGGCTCAGCTTCGCGCCTCAGTCTTACGCGCTGATGGCGTGGGCTGCAGCTAAATTACGGTGCGCTTGCGCAATGAGGTTTTGCACTGCGGCATCGCCCTGCTCTTGCGCTTTACGTAAACACGCTTGCAGTTGCTGTTCTGCCACAGAGTTGTGTGCATCCAATTCGTATAACTCAAAATACAGCAACCATTCGTCTGGCGCGATGGCTAGGGCCTTTTGTGTAAGAGCGCTCACTGTACCGCCAAGATCATCCGATGGGTGCTCGCGCAGTGCGCGAATATCAGCATAAAGCTCAGCAATCTCTGG
>CAYGNS010000160.1:5686-6122 GCA_964351295.1 uncultured Gammaproteobacteria bacterium | reverse complement strand
GTATTTGACACTGGACCGTTGCGGGCCGCCGACCGTTTACCACTGCGTGACATTGTCGCGCTGTTGGAGCAAAACTATTGTGGCTCCATTGCCTATGAATACGGACACATGGCCAGTGCCCAGCAACGTCGTTGGTTGCGCACTCAATTAGAGCGGCCGTTGGGATACACCCATTTTAAAACGGATCGCAAGCTCCACATTTTAAATAGACTGACCGCGGCCGAAGGAATGGAGCGGTATCTGCACACTAAATATGTGGGTCAAAAGCGCTTTTCCTTAGAGGGTGGCGAGAGCTTAATACCCATGCTTGATCAAATCATCCAACAAGGTGGTGCTGCGGGCATTAAAGAGTTTGTTATTGGCATGGCACATCGCGGGCGGCTGAATGTACTCGTAAACACTCTGGGCAAATCCACTAAAAACTTATTTTCTGAGT
>CAYGNS010000160.1:0-5676 GCA_964351295.1 uncultured Gammaproteobacteria bacterium | reverse complement strand
CCCTTCAATCCATCGCACTTAGAAATCGTCAGCCCTGTTGTTGAGGGGTCCGTGCGCGCTCGACAAGAACGGCGTGATGACGACTTAGGCGAAACCGTATTGCCGATCTCCATTCACGGCGATGCCGCCTTTGCTGGACAAGGTGTCGTCATGGAGACGTTTCAAATGTCCGGCTGCCGAGGCTATCAAACGGGCGGCACCGTACATATTGTGATCAACAACCAAGTGGGCTTTACCACCAGTCACCCGCAGGATTCTCGATCCACTCCCTATTGCACTGAAACCGCCAAGATGATTGGCGCTCCCATCTTTCATGTTAATGGTGATGATCCCGAAGCTGTTGTTTTTGCTACGGAAATAGCCCTCAAATTCAGGAATGAATTTCACAAAGATGTGGTAATCGACCTCGTTTGCTATCGTCGTCACGGGCACAACGAATCGGATGAACCGGCGGTTACGCAACCGATCATGTACAAGAAGATCAAGGCGCTGCCGACGACCCGCCGCATCTATGCGCAAAAGCTCATTGACCAGGGCGTGCTCACGCAAGAGCAAGAAAACACCATGGTGGCCGATTATCGTGCGTCGCTCGATGCAGGACATCGCGTTGTGCCTGAGTTTGTCGAGGCACAACAAGGTGATCATACGGTGGACTGGTCGCCCTACTTCAATATTCATTGGCAACACGCCACTAAGACAACGTTTAACGCCAAGCGCTTAGACTACCTTGCAGAGCGCTTATTGACGATTCCAGAGGATTTTAAACTACACGTGCGTGCCGCTAAAATTATGCAAGATCGGCGCAGCATGAAAGACGGCAAATTGGCCTTAGATTGGGGTATGGCTGAAAGCCTCGCTTATGCCACCTTGATTGATGAAAACTTTGGGGTGCGTATTTCCGGACAAGATAGCGGGCGCGGCACTTTCTTCCATCGCCATGCCACCTTACACGACACCGGCAGCAAGCGCGTGCATATCCCATTGCAACATATCAAGGATCAGCAACCCGAGTTTCACGTTATAAATTCGCTGTTGTCAGAAGAGGCCGTGCTCGCATTTGAGTACGGTTACTCTTGTTCAGACCCTAAAACAATGGTTATCTGGGAAGCTCAGTTTGGTGATTTCGCCAATGGTGCGCAGGTGGTGATTGATCAATTCATTAGTAGCGGTGAAGCAAAATGGGGTCGCTTGAGTGGTCTAACGATGTTCCTTCCACACGGCTATGAAGGCCAAGGTCCAGAACACTCTTCTGCACGGGTTGAACGCTTTTTGCAGTTATGCGCGCAACACAATATGCAAGTCTGTATTCCGAGCACACCGGCCCAAATGTTTCATATGATTAGACGGCAAATGCTCCGCCCGTATCGTAAGCCGCTTATTGTTATGACACCGAAGAGCTTACTGCGACACAAATTATCTACCTCCTCGCTTGAGGAGTTACACAGCGGTGAGTTTCAAACCGTAATCGGTGAGATTGACCAACATAAAGACACGCAAATCAAACGTATCATATTTTGCACGGGTAAAGTCTACTTCGATTTATTGGAACAACGCCGAGAAGCCCAACAAGACGATGTCGCTATTTTACGAGTGGAGCAGTTGTATCCGTTCCCTCGCGATGCCGTAATAAAACAAATAGAACGTTATAAAAATGCTAGCGAAGTAGTATGGTGTCAGGAAGAGCCGAAGAATCAGGGTGCTTGGTATCAGATCTTGCATCACTTTAAAGCCTGTATCCGTGCTGAGCACACTTTGTATTATGCAGGACGCGATGCGTCGGCTTCGCCTGCTGCGGGTTATTTATCAACGCATCGTGATCAGCAAGCCAAATTGATCGACGATGCATTATCTGTGCTGTCGGTGCAAGACACCGATAAGGTCGAGGCGCATGTATAAGCGTCAGAATGTAATGCAATTAAATACTGAGTTAAACACAGGAGCTCCTCATGTCTGTTGAAGTAAAAGTGCCTATCCTGCCTGAATCGGTGTCTGAAGCAACGGTAGCTGCGTGGCACAAGAAAGTGGGAGATTCCGTCAGCATCGACGAGAATATTGTCGACATCGAGACCGAGAAGGTCGTCCTTGAAGTGCCTAGCATGGTGAATGGAGTAGTCAAAGAAATTCGCTATGAAGAAGGTGCCACGGTAGGCGAGCAAGATATTCTGGCTATTATCGAAGAAGGCGCAGCAGCCACCAGCTCCGCTGACAGCTCGCAACAAGATTCGCCGCCCAAAACAGCATCAACAAGCGATAAAATCGAGGCGTCGTCGGATCAGAGTGACAGCAACAACTCCGACGCTGATAAGCTCAGTCCTGCGGTTAAGAAACTTGTGGCCGAAAACGAGATTGACCCGGCATCCATTCAAGGCTCTGGGAAGAATGGCCGTCTGCTTAAAGAGGATGTGGTCGCCGCGATCGAACAAAAAGGTTCTGCGAGCGCTGCAAAGAGCACATCAAGCTCGGCCACCGCACAGCCTAGTGCCGCCGCACAGGCCACGCCCAAAGCGTCCACAGGGACGAGGGCAGAACGTCGCGAACCTATGTCACGATTGCGTTCGACCATTGCGCGGCGTTTAAAAGAAGCACAAGAGACACAGGCCATGCTCACGACATTTAACGATGTCGATCTTAAAGCCGTAATCGACATACGCAATCAGTATAAAGACCAGTTTGAAAAGACCCACGGCGCGCGCCTAGGCTTTATGTCCTTTTTTGTTAAAGCTACCATCGAGGCACTAAAGCGCTTCCCTGCGGTCAACGCCTCTATTGATGGCAGCGATATGGTCTATCATGATTACTATGATATTGGTATTGCCGCCAGCTCGCCACGCGGACTCGTAGTGCCGGTGCTGCGCAATGTTGACCAAATGAGCTTTGCTGAAGTTGAGAAAACCATCAGTGATTTTGGTACCAAAGCCAAAGACGGCAAACTGACTATGGAAGATCTAAGCGGCGGCACATTTACCATTTCAAATGGTGGCGTGTTTGGCTCTATGCTATCGACGCCCATAGTAAACCCACCGCAAAGTGCAATTTTAGGCATGCACCGCATTGAAGAACGACCGATTGCACTCAATGGTGAAGTAGTTATACGACCCATGATGTATCTCGCTCTAACCTACGATCATCGAATTATCGATGGCAAGCAGTCCGTATTGTTTCTGCGCACCATCAAAGAATGTTTAGAGGATCCAGCGCGCTTGTTGCTTGAGCTATAAGCGCACTGTACTAATAGTTTGAATTAACCCAGAGCAAACACGCTTTGCTCATTTAATTACCGATGAAAGACATGGCAGACCAGTTTGATGTTGTTGTTGTTGGCGCCGGCCCTGCGGGCTACGTGGCCGCTATTCGTTGTGCTCAGTTAGGGTTACAGACAGCCTGCGTAGACGATTGGTCGAACGCGCAAGGCAAACCTTCTTTAGGCGGCACATGCCTGAACGTTGGCTGTATTCCATCCAAGGCGTTGCTTGACTCATCTGAGCGCTTCGCCGAGGCACAACATGGACTGGCGGATCACGGGATCAGCACGGGCAAAGTGAGTGTGGATATTGCTAAGATGCTCGCACGCAAAGATCAAGTTGTAAGCAATTTAACGCAAGGGATCGCGGGCTTAATGAAAGCCAACAAAATAACCATGGTACACGGACGTGGTCGCCTGTTAGACAATCGCCAAGTTGAGATTAGCCATAAAGGTAAGGTTACCCAAACCCTAACGGGCAAGCATGTAATTTTAGCGGTGGGTTCAGTACCCATCAACATCCCGGTCGCGGCAATCGATGGCGACCTCATTGTTGACAACGCCGGAGCTCTTTCATTCACGTCCGTACCGAAGCGCTTAGGCGTAATCGGCGCGGGTGTTATTGGCTTAGAGCTTGGTAGCGTTTGGAATCGACTTGGTTCCAACGTAACCATTCTTGAAGCCATGGACACCTTCCTGCCGCCTGTGGACGTACAGCTATCGCGAGAAGTGTTTAGAACGTTCACTAAGGAGCAAGGGCTAGACATTAAACTAGGCGCAAAGGTCACAGCTTCTAGAGTAAGCAAAAAAAGCGTACAAGTAAGCTATACGCTTAAGGGCGAAGAGTTTAATGAAACATTCGACAAACTGATCGTTGCCGTGGGTCGCAAGCCGAATACCGCCGACATAGCCGACAAAGGCGTCGGGTTAGAATTGGACGAACGCGGTCGCATTGCTATCAATGCTCAATTTGAAACGAACATCGCCAACGTGTATGCGATTGGGGATGCGGTAGAAGGTCCCATGTTAGCCCACAAGGGTTCAGAGGAAGGCGTCGCCGTTGCCGAAATTATTGCGGGTCAAAAGCCGCAGCTCAACCACAACAACATACCTTGGCTAATATACACCCATCCCGAAATCGCTTGGGTAGGCATGATTGAAGACGAGGCTAAAGCAGCTCGCTACGAAGTCAACTCTGGGTTTTTCCCATTCGCGGCCAATGGTCGAGCGCTCGCGATGAATGCCAAAGGTGGCCGCATAAAAATAGTAGCCGACGCTAAAACTGATCGCATTCTGGGTGTGCATATTCTGGGACCAAGCGCATCAGAACTCATCGCTGAAGCGGTGCTTGCGCTCGAATACTCTGCTTCTAGCGAAGACCTCGCTCGCACAGTACATGCCCACCCTACGCTTGCCGAAACGATGCACGAGGCTGCATTAGCGGTTACGGGACGGGCGATACACAAAATAAATTAGCCGCGCTCTTTCCCTAACTAGGGCCGCTGCGCAACCCGTTCGGCTCTAGTAAAGACGGTCCCGAGTTCACAACGCGCGACGTCATTGTAATCCAGCAGGTGTAAACCATGAATTTCCCGCACGAAATATTCAAAGCTTATGACATTCGAGGGATTGTTGACACCACCCTGACGCTCGACATTGTTACGGATATTGGCCGCGCCTTAGGGTCGCAAGTGCTCGAAGCTGGTGGCAGCCAGATTGTCATCGGTCGCGATGGGCGCCTCTCGGGTCCCGACCTGAGCCAAGCGCTAGCAATGGGGCTACAAAGTAGTGGCGTACATGTTGTCGATATCGGTTTGGCGCCGTCACCCGTTGTGTATTACTCCTGCTTTGCCATGAATATCGGCTCATGCGTAGCGATAACTGGAAGTCACAATCCCCCCAATTACAACGGTTTTAAGATGGTAGTCGAAGGCACGACTCTATCAGCGGAAGCCATTCAAGAGCTCAAACACCGCATTATCGATCGGCGTTTTACCCACGGTTCGGGTGGTTATAAACCGGCGACCATCATCGACGAGTACATATCCGAGATTGTGGCCGACATTAAACTCTCGCGCCCGCTAAGAGTGGTTATTGACTGCGGCAATGGAGTTGCTGGAGCGACTGCGCCACAGGTCTATCGAGGAATAGGCTGCGATCTTGTTGAATTGTACAGCGAGATCGATGGGCTGTTCCCAAATCACCACCCCGACCCTAGCCAAGCGGAAAACCTAGTTGACCTGATTGCTGCAGTGCAAGCGCACGACGCCGATATTGGCCTCGCGTTCGACGGCGATGGCGACCGCCTTGGCGTGGTCACACCACGCGGGGAAATAATCTGGCCTGATCGACAGATGATGCTGTTTGCACGCGATGTGTTGTCACGAAACCCTGGCGCTGAGATCATTTACGATGTCAAATGCTCGCGCCTACTC
>CAYGNS010000159.1:0-6156 GCA_964351295.1 uncultured Gammaproteobacteria bacterium | reverse complement strand
GGTTAATGCCGTGGCTAAGCAGGCGGGGGTGGATAAAGTGCTTATTTATCGGTACTTCAATGACTTTGATTCGTTGTGCGTTACGTTTGCTCGATCCATCGATTTCTGGCCAGACATCGCCGAAATCATTCCAGACCAGCCGGCGTTTTTGCAGTTGCCTTTAGGCGAACGGGTCAAGCAGGTTGCCAAAGCCTATATCCACAGCATTCGCCGTCGGCCTATCACATTAGAGGTTATGGCTTGGGAATTGATCGATCGTAATGCTTTCACCATCGAGCTTGAAAATGTGCGTGAAGAGTTTGGCGTCGAGATCAATCGATTAATGGCGCTACCGCTCGAGCGCGACACAGATACGCCGACACCCATAAACACCGAAGCCTCTGTAGATTGGTTAGCGGCATCGGCGCTGTTTTCTGCAGGCATTCAGTACTTGGCACTGCGGGCGCGCAAAATCAACAAATTCAACACAATTGAGCTCAACAGCGAACAAGGTTGGCTGCGTCTCGAACAAAGCATCATGGCCATGATTGACGGTTTAACGGGTCAAGCGAATCGCAAACCCTAAGCTTTCGAGCACCCCAAGCATAGTCACCTTTAACTAAGTCTTAGCTATCTTCTTTAATTCAGGAGCCCTTAATGGATACCACGCCAACACCCAAATCGTCTAATAAAGGAAGAGCGCGCGCAATTGTGAGCGTGTTTATGCTGTTGGGCTTTGCCACCTTGTTAGTAACAGGGTTGCTGTCCTATGGTCTGCGTTACTCGCCGACGCTATCGGCCATTCATACTATTTTTGGCATTACGTTTATTGCTTTTGGGGTGTTTCACTTGAGCAATAATCTCCGCCCGATTGGACTGTATCTTAAGCAACTTATTGTGCGTCGTTGGTTTATCTTGGGTTTGTGCATGGTGCCCATTACCATCCTTGGGGTAATGCTGGGCCTGCCGCCGTTTAAGACCGTTACCGATTTTGGTTACGCGCTAAAAGAGTTAAGGCCCATCGATCGCCAAGCTACGCACGTGTTGTCTACCCGCTACAACGTAAAGGGTCGTCCGCTAACGGTGGAAGTTAAAGCGGGTGCATCCTATACAGGATTGGGGCCCGAAGTGTTTGGCATAAAGCTCACAACCGTACCGCAGATGGCCATTTGGATTGAAGACACAAACGGCGAATACCTCGAAACGCTGTACGTAACCAAAAAGGGTGCGACTGGGAGCTATATCAATGAGTTGTTCTCAAATGAAGTGATTCGTCGGCCCGAAGCGCTTCCACACTGGTCGTATCAACGTGGGGTGAAATCGTCAGATGGCTTAATGGTGCCGAGCCAGGCTGATCCACTGGCTGACGCACTGACGGGCGCAACGCCTCTGCACAGTTATGAGTTGAATACGCAGGTGGTCAGTGATGCGTCGAAGATTGTGGTTAAGCTCGAGGTTAATCGGTCCTTCGATTACAACGAAACCTATTCTCGCACGGCATTTCCAGAAGACCCCATTTACAGTGGTAGCGGCCATACAGCGCAGCCATCACTTATTTATGCGGGCCAGGTTGATTTAAGTGGTGAGGATCGCTTTACGATTTTATCGTTAGTTGGACGTGGCCATCACTCAGGTGCGCATGGCGAGATTATTGCCGACCTAAGTGGTATTACTACGGCGAAGCAATTACTGGATAGGGTGATAGTTGATAGGGGTGCGCGGTAGTGACCGCAATCCGCCAAAGTGTCATCCCCGCCGTCTCCCCCGCGAAGGCGGGGGCGGGGATCCATTACCTAGCACAAAGCAAAACCCTAACATTTAGATTCCCGCTTTCGCGGGAATGACGGTGAGGTGCGCGAGGATGACAGGGCTGCTACTACATCACGCTTAGTCCCCCGCGTACAACTCGGGATGAAAATGTCGTTCGATTTGCTCGATGAAAATATGCAGTAACTTGATGTGCAGTTCTTGTACTCGATCTGCATATTGGCCACCCGCTGTGCAGATATACAAATCAGTGATTGCCGCTAAATCGGGGTTTACGCGGCCCGACAACACAATGCTCGTAATGCCTTCTTGTTGGGCGTACTGCACCGCTTTGATTACATTTTTACTGTTCCCCGACGTGGTGAGTGCCACCAAGCAGTCGCCTGCCGAGCCATGGCTTTGTAGGTAACGGGAAAATACTTCTTCATAACCAAAATCGTTGGCTACGCAGCTTAAATGGCTCGGGTCACTGATCGACACGGCCGCATACCCTTTGCGATTTTGCCGATAACGTCCAGTTAACTCTTCGGCGAAATGCATCGCATCGCACATCGAGCCCCCATTGCCACAGGAGAAAATCGTACCGTTATTGCTCAAACATTTGATCATGCTTTGCGCGGCCTGCTCGATCTTGTCGAGCTCCGCCTGGTTGTTCAGTAATGCGTCGAGCGCGCTCTGCGCTTCTTTCAGTGTGGCGATAATAGATGGGTTCATAATTTAGTCGGTGGTGGCTCTGGCCACGTTTGGTCGATGGCTATTTGTACTCAGCGGTGCTCAAGTATTGGCGCTGGCAGCAGGCTTTGGTTTGGTTCGCGTAATCGTAGTATGCGGGTATGGTATCGAAATGCCATTGGCATCAAACAACTTTTTAACTTGTTCGGTAACATGGGCTTTTACGGGCCAATAATCACCGGTATTCACCCAAGGACGAACGGCAAGATCGACACTGCTCGCGCCCAGCTCGGCCACGAAAATGGAGGGCGCAGGGTCGTCTAAAATGCGCTCGTCTGCGACCAATATACCTTCGATCAGTTTTCTTGCCGTGTCGATATTGTCCTCGTAACTGATCCCAAACACCATATCTACGCGCCGTGTACCGGTCACCGTATAGTTAATTATATTGCTGTCGAGCACGCGCGCGTTGGGAATAACAATTGCCTTATTATCGGCGGTGCGCAGCTCTGTAGTAAAAATGCGAATGCTCATAACAGTGCCGGCTTCCCCCGCAATTTCAACCCAATCGCCCACGCCAAACGGGCGCAACATAATAATGAGCACGCCAGCTGCAAAGTTCGATAAAGAACCTTGTAACGCTAAACCTACGGCCAAACCCGCGGCACCTAGGATCGCTAAAAAGGATGCCGTTTCGATGCCTAATTGCCCTAAAGCGGCAATCCCAACAACAATAAATAATGCCCAGTATAGAAAACTGTCAACAAACCCCACGAGCTCTAAGTCGATATTGTTTTTGCGCATTGCCTTCGTTACGCCGTTGGTGATGGCCTTGGCAAGCCGTTTACCAATCCAAAAGATGGCAATGGCTAGGGCAACTTTAACGGCGTATTCAACACCGTTTACGCTAAGCCAGGTAAGGGAGGGTTCTAGATATTCTTTAATTTCGTTGTAATTCATAAGTTAGGTAATGTTGATAATTTGCGGCTCTATTACACACAAGCCGAGAGGGCGTATTGGGTTGGCAACTTTCCTAGAAACCGTTCTAACGAACAATCCGTCGAAAAGTTAAATTAATTCGCGAGTCAGCCTGCGCGCGCTTTGGCACACAATGTTGCCAATGCGTCTGCATGCCTTCGTGCATGATCAGCAACGAGCCGTGCTCAAGCCGAATGCTATGGGTTTGTCGCGATACATTATGCCGCAATCTAAAGTCGCGCGCGGCTCCTAGGCTCAGCGACGCAACAATGGGGTCGGGACCTAGCTCTGGCTCGTTGTCCGCATGCCAACCGTTGGAGTCTTGCCCTGATCGATAGTGATTAAGCAGGGCGCTATTAAAGTCTACTTCAGCAATACGACCTATGGTTTTAGCGAGTTCTAGCACTCGCGGCAACCATGGCGTTGGCTGCAAGGTCATATTTGAGTAATGATAACTCAAACCGGCGTCGGCCATCCAACACGACATGCGCGGCGCGAGATGTTGCTTACCATACACCCGCACGCGGTCTTGGCTCCAGGGGGTGTGGGCTAAAAGATGCTCGTAAATAGCATGGTCGTCTTCATTGTCCAAAAATCCTGGCACTAAGGTACAGCGACCATCGGGTAGCGCGTACACTTCAGAGTGCGAAGAAAACAGCGATGTTTGCGTAACCATACAAATTGTTGATTTGTTTGACTTATAATGACGCGCTTTCGGCCACGTGCCACTCAGACTTATTTAAGCTAAGAGTCTAACAGCGCTTAGTTCAACGCTACGCATGGGCTAATACGTATTAGGCCAAACAGTAAGAAGATAACGAGTATCAAGAAAATAGGTAAATCATGCAATTTAATGGCAGCGACAGTTATATATCCACCGACGACCTGAGTTTAGCGGTCAATTCCTCAATCGTTCTCCAGCGACCGCTCTTGATTAAAGGCGAGCCCGGTACGGGCAAAACGATGTTGGCTGAAGAAGTGGCTGCGTCGCTCGGTAAGCGTTTGATCCAGTGGCACATTAAGTCAACCACTAAGGCGCAACAAGGCCTGTACGAGTACGATGCCGTTTCGCGCTTGCGCGATTCACAACTCGGCGATGCCGATGTGAACAACATTGCCAACTACATCGACAAAGGCAAGCTGTGGGAAGCGTTCGAGTCTGAAGAGCAAGTGGTGCTGTTGATCGACGAGATCGACAAAGCCGATATCGAGTTTCCTAATGACCTGTTAGTTGAAATCGATAAGATGGAATTCTTTGTTTACGAGACAGGCCAAACTATTAAGGCAAAACATCGTCCGATTATTATCATTACCAGTAATAACGAAAAAGAGTTACCGGATGCGTTTCTGCGGCGCTGTTTCTTCCACTTTATCAACTTTCCTGACCGCACTACCATGGAAGCCATTCTTAAAGTGCACCATCCCGATGCTAAAAAGGAGTTGGTTAAAGAGGCACTAGAAGTATTCTTTGAAGTACGCAAAGTGCCAGGCTTGAAAAAGAAACCGTCAACGTCGGAATTAATCGATTGGCTCAAACTATTGATGGCCGACGACATTCCAGTGGATATCTTAAAAGACCGCGACAACCACAAAGCCATTCCACCGCTTTACGGTGCCTTGCTGAAAAACGAACAAGACGTGCAATTGCTTGAACGCCTTGCGTTTATGCATCGCCGCGAAACGCGTAATCAACCCACGCAGTAAGCGCTGATGTTACTTAACTTTTTCGATACTCTGCGTCGCCAAGGCTTGCCAGTTACCATCGGTGAGCTGTCTGACCTAATCTCAGCTCTCGAGCACAAACTGGTGTTTGCTGACATGGAGCAGTTTTATTATTTGGCGCGCACAGTGATGGTTAAAGACGAGGCCAATTTTGATAAATACGACCGAGCCTTTAAGGCGCACTTTACTGAACTAGAAGGTTTAGATAATTTTATCGAGGCCTTGATTCCTGAAGATTGGTTGCGCAGCGAATTTTTAAAAACACTCACCGAGGAAGAAAAGGCCAAGGTTGAGAGTTTGGGTGGTTTAGAGAAACTCATCGAAACGTTTAAAAAGCGTTTGGAAGAGCAAGAAAAAGCCCATCGTGGCGGGAATAAGTGGATCGGCACCGGCGGCACCTCACCCTTTGGCAACAGCGGTTATAACCCCGAAGGTATTCGTATGGGCGGCGAAGGCGGTGGCCGCAGTGCCGTAAAAGTGTGGGATCGGCGTGACTTTAAAGACTTAGACGACGGCATAGAACTGGGCACGCGCAACATTAAGATGGCGTTGCGCCGGCTGCGTAAGTTTGCCCGCACGGGTGCCGAAGAAGAACTGGACTTAAACGACACTATTCGCTCGACCGCTCATAACGGCGGCATGCTCGACATTAAGATGGTGCCCGAGCGGCATAACTCGGTAAAAGTGCTATTGTTGTTTGATGTAGGTGGTTCGATGGACCCCTATGTAAAAACCTGTGAGGAACTCTTTAGCGCCGCGCGTATGGAGTTTAAACACATGGAGTACTTCTACTTTCATAATTTCATTTACGACGGCCTTTGGCAAAATAATGGTCTGCGCTACGACGAAGTGATGCCTACCTTGGATGTGTTGCGCAAATATGGCAGCGACTACAAAGTAATTTTTGTGGGCGACGCGGCCATGGCGACTTATGAAATTACTCACTCTGGCGGCAGCATTGATTTTATGAATCGCGAGCCCGGCAGTAATTGGCTAAAGCGTTTTACCGAGCACTTCGACAAAGCCGTGTGGCTAAAC
>CAYGNS010000158.1:0-6159 GCA_964351295.1 uncultured Gammaproteobacteria bacterium | reverse complement strand
GCCTGATACGCCTCGGCCCCCAAATTGTGTAGTACCTCCATTGCCGCCGCCAAACGCGCCTCCGGTACTTAATTCATACGCTTCGCCTGCCGTTGCACCCTCACCAATATGCAAAACAAGCTCTGAACCACTCAAATCAGAAACAAAAACCCTTCCGGCCGCACCACCGCCAGCACCTCCAGGAGCACCAATAGTGTTTGGCCCATTTCCGCTAGCACCCGAACCACCGGCTCCATAGGTAGCGATCCTCATTCTTGTGGCATTGAACGGCACTTTGATTCTTTGAATTTGATTGTCGGGACGCGGGTCAAATCGTAACTCCACATTGAGGGGCAATTCATCATCTAGCAATAACGAAGTAATCGTTGGTAAGGCGCTCTCACCAGCGGCCGCTAATGGCTTCGCAAAAGTAATACTGGTAGCCCCTGCTGCGACCGTTTTTACAAACTTTCGTCGCGCTTGGTTAGTAGATGATTCTGTGGATTCATTTGGTTTGGAGGGCTTTTTAGTCATTTTGCATGGCTCCGAGTGGGTTTGGTGACAATAATATAGCGACAAATTTTGAAACCTAGCAAGCATTAAGTATCAGCCTCCTCGTGTTTTTTGGTCGTCGTTACCCGCCACCTCATAACTCCCACGTGAGGCAATAATTTCACCCGCACAACGGTGGGTTCATGAGTTAGCAATTTGGTGGGAAATGGATCCCCGCCTCGGCAACGGCTCCTTCGTGTCTCTACTCGCTACCTCCTTGTAGCGATGCGCGGGGAAGACGACGGGGATGTCGATAGGACCCAAGATATTGGATTGAACTTGCGTGAATGCGATATCCTATGGCTTAAACTCCATCTCCCTTAATACGGTGTAATTGGGCATGAATTTATTAGAAGCGGCGCTGGCGCCCTTGGCGCTCGATGATTTGAAAACGCATTTTTTAGAAGAGAAATGCCTCGTGATCGAAGGAGCCCCAGACAAGTTCGAAAATTTAGTTACTGTCTACGACATCGAGCGACAATTAAATAATGGCAGTAACGCCAATGTATTTGCGCAGGTAATTGTTAACGGTAACCGCGAAACCTTGGTCGATTCGAACTGTGCTTGGACGCCTGCGAGTTTTAAAAAAGCGTGCTTCTTGGAGCTCATCCAAGCCGATCACAGCTTTATGTTGGCCAATGCTTCGCAAGTCTCGCGCGGTTTAAGCCAATTGTGTTATGACATTGAATCGAGTTTCAAAGACGAGCACATGCGTGCCGACGTGCACTTGTATGTATCTTTGAATGCACAGGGTGGGTCCTATTACGCGCACCGCGACCGACCTCAGCACAAACTGCTGTTGCAAGCGGTGGGTGATGCACATTGGCAGTTATTTGAGCCCAAAGAGGCCTTGCCCGAACAAACCCAGGTGGTGCCGCCAGATGAACAAGATGCCTTACTCAATAAAATTGCAGACTTCACGCTGAGCCAAGGCGATTTGCTCTACATGCCAGCCGGCATGTTTCATCGCGTTACTGAGGTGAGTGGGCCGCGCATCTCGATCAGCGTTCCTTTTTATGCCATGGCCGAAGCGCAGCCCATGGACCGCACTCACATCCCATTTGCCGAGCTGTTTACCACCAATCTCAAGAGCGCCAACGGTAAGAAGAAATAATTAGGCTTGCCCAAAATTAAAGCTAATGCTGATGCGATCGGAGTAGGGTGCATCGAGCTTACAAAGATTTGGCTCAACTTCGTGACGGAGACAACCAGGAAAAACAACTAGCCGCCCAGCAATGGCGTTATGGTGCACTTCTTTCCAGTGCATGGGGTGAGACTTTACATCCTTAGCCATTCTGGGTAAGGCAAACTCGGCTTGCACGCGTGGGTCTAAAAAAATAACACGTCCGCAATCTGGCGGCGTTTGCACATAGTACACCCCGCTCCATAGCGAGCCAGGATGGGTATGGCTACGGTTATACGCGCCGCGGGGATTGATATTCGCCCACATATTGAAGCACACCGGCCTGGCATCGGGATCGTACTGCTGGTCTTGGTAAATACCCGTCATGGTTTGAATGATTTTTTGGGTAAACAAGTCAAATTCGGGAAGGGCATTCATGGTAGTGGGACTATGCCATGCACCCACGTTGCGTTGGTTAGAACGCACGATGCCGTTTTCATCACGATCACGCCATGCGTAGATACGTGTCAACAAGAATTGGTTGAGCGCTTCCGCACCGTCTAAGTCTAGATAGTAGATCGGTGTTGGATAGTACAGTTCCCTGAACAACTTCATGAATGGTCCGATTGGTTGGCGCGGCAATACTGCTCTTTACAGCAAAATCTATTTGCGCGCGAGTAACGATGCTAGAGCGTTATTCCATTTTAATACACAAATAAAAAGCGCCCACCTAATTAGTGAGCGCTTTTACACAAATACTGCTTTATGACTTTAAGGGAGCGTCAATTGGCTAAATGCAATAACATCCGTCAGCATGGCACTATTTGATCAGTGTAGAGAAGGTAATATTAATCCAGCCATCAGCGCCCGATTCGGCCGCAAGGCTCGACGTAGTATTACCACCTAAACCACCGGTAGCTCCTACCTCACTTTTATTCGGTTCGCCCCCCACAATGACCGCATCGAGGTAATTGGCACCACCGGCACCACCGCCACCCGAGCCGTTGACGTTTTCACCACCACTCGCGGCGCTACCACCACCGCCGCCGCCCGTTGCAAGCATCTGGCCAGAGTATCCTGCACCGCCACCGCCGCCCGCTCCGCCGGCATTGAGGAGCGTTAGGTCCGTGTTGGTACCCCCAAGGCCACCCACAAAATCTGCTCCATTGCCGCCATTGTGGTCAGTAACCGCCAGCGCGGCGATGCCACCCTGATCGAATTGCCCACCTTCGCCAGCATAAGTGCCAGTACCATCAGCACCAACTCGAGTAACTGAAGTGTCTGCTTGGGCGTTGCCACCAAAGGCTGGATTCGCTTCACCAGACGAGCCAACACCGCTGGCACCACCACCACCGCCACCGACGAGTAATACAGTTTCGCCATCAAAAACTGCCGTGTAGCCACCACCGCCACCGCCAAAAGTGGGGTGTTGGTTAGCAAACTCATCCAAGCCATCAAATTGCGTTTGGCCACCCGCTGCGCCACCGAATGCGCCGCCATTACTCACTTCGAAGGCCTCACTCGCGGTTGCACCTTCACCAATATGCAGAGTCAACACGGACCCATTTAGATTGCTTACTAACACATTGCCGCTACTACCACCGCCATTGCCACCGAAGCTGCCAGTCGTATTAATTCCATTGCCCTGTGAGCCCGCACCACCTGCGCCGTAGGTTGCAATCTGCATCCGCTCTGCGCCCGCCGGCACTCGAATGAACTGCACTGCATTGTTGTCGGTTGGATCAAAACGCAACGTTACGCCAATCGGCAAATCGTCGATGATGTTGTCTTCGTCCAGCAGTAGGGCTGTGATCGACGGTAAACTTGCCTCGCCGACAGCAGACAATTGTGGAGCAAACGTCACACTCGTTACCCCAACCGCAACGGATTTAACAAAATTACGGCGCGCGTTGGGCGCGCGTGGCGCATCCGTTGCGGTGGGTGTCTTGCTTATTTTTTTCATGGCGGCCGGATCTATGATCGTGCGTGATTCTGGACGCTGACTATAGTCGCTCTATTTTTTAACTGCTTGCCTATTTGGTGAGCTGCCGCTGAAATAGTTGGGTACGCTTACATCCTGACCCACTTCCGCCAATAATAGGTTGCTGAAGGCTTGGCTATAGTTTGCGATTTAAGCGCTTCTCGATCTCGCGCTTTTCCCACTGCGAGTCAAACAAATTGAATAGCTCGAAGGTGCTCACCGCATGGCTCAACACCCCAATGCCCCATCCCATGGCGGCCCACCAAGCCCAGATGTAGCTGGGGACGAATAGGCAATTGATTATTAGTAGCACAGTAATCACCACTACATAAGTAATTACATGGGAATAAAAGTCCTTAATAGCGCGCACTTGGTCGATCACAGCTCTTTCTTCGTCGGTTACGCTTAGTTCATTGTGCATAGTGGTCTCCGTTTGTAGGTCGGTAACGTTAATTTCAAAAACAGCCGCTAACGATTTTAGAGACTCAAGACTAGGCTCCTGGCCACGCTCTATTCTTTGGATGGTTCTTACACTTAATCCGCTGATCTGGGACAAATGGTCTTGTGACCACCCGCGCTGCAATCTGAGCTTTCTAACAATCATTAGCCTGAATCTCCATGCTGTTCTTGACTGCACAATAGTCGATGTAAGTCTGTGTCGGTAACGCCAAACACGCGACATCTACCTGACAGACCGCTCATTTTACCGCCACATCGGTCACTTTACTTCCACTTGGCGCTTTTCAATAAGTAGTCACGTTAACGCATTCAGTGTATGTTCACACATCATCCAATTTGCCCCGAACACACTTCCATGCACACAATCCTACGTTTAAGCATTAGTTTCTTCTTGCTCATTGCTTCCGGCAGCGCTTTGAGTGCACTGCAAACCGTGGTTAAAGCGCAAAGCTATCTCGATATGACCTCTGGCAAGCTTATATCGCCAGCCGTGCTACTGATTAACGACGGCAAAATTTTAGCGGTAAACCCTAGTGTGGTGCCTGATGACGCAAGAGTGATTGATCTTGGTGATCGTGTACTCTTGCCAGGCGTAATCGACACGCATAGCCACCTCACGATTGACTATTTTACGGGGGACCACTGGGTTACCGCCCCTGTGATGGAGACCGCCGCGGATTGGGCGCTCCACGGTGTAAAGTTTGGCAAAGATATTTTAGAAGCGGGCTTTACTACGGTTCGCGACGCAGGCACTTTTCCGGGCTTTCCAGATGTGGCCTTAATGCGGGCGATTGATGCAGGCCATGTAGTTGGGCCGCGCATGCTCCCATCTGGGCATTACTTGTCGATCACAGGTGGTCATTGTGATGTAACGGGCTTTGCGCCTGGCATTATGGAACTCGGCGCTAAGCAGGGGGTTGCCGATGGCAAGGATGAGATTCTCAAGGCCATTCGATATCAGGCCAAGCACGGCGTAAAGGTGATCAAAGTGTGCGCCACCGCGGGGGTTTACTCCAAAGGCGATAGCCCAGGAGCGCAACAATACTCTGACGAAGAACTCAAAATAATCGTTGAAGAGAGTGCGCGCCACGGGCTTAAAGTAATGGCGCACGCGCACGGTAGCGCTGGAATCATGGCGGCGGTTAAGGCGGGCGTTGCGTCAATTGAACATGGCTCTATGTTAACGCCAGAAATCATCCGCGAGATGAAACGTCGCGGTACGTATTATGTGCCAACCATCCACCTGAACGACGTGCCACTGCCACCCGAAACACCCGCTTGGACCGTCCAAAAATCGGAGTTTTTAACACCCTATATTGAAGAGAGCTTTAAAATGGCCGTGGCCCAAGGCGTGAACATTGCCCTTGGTAGTGATGCGGGCGTAATGCCGCATGCCGATGCGCGTTTTGAATTTTATGCGATGGTAAAACGAGGCATGCCCGAAATACAGGCTTTGCGCTCAGCCACGATCGATGCGGCAGACTTGCTCGGTGTTACAGACCGAGGGCAAATTAAAGTGGGATTACTAGCCGATTTGATTGCTGTGAATGGCAGCCCTTTAGACGATATTCGCGTGATGGAAAACGTGTCGTTCGTAATGAAGGGGGGCGAGCTAGTTAAATTGATTGACTAAGGAATTTGAGGGCTACCCTGTAAGCAAAAGCTCTGCAAATCCGGTTTGTTCTAGAGGGGTACTGTTTGCGAAAGTGGATCCATCGCTAGTCTCTGTTGTTTTTGCTTAATCACAACGGTACTGACCGATGGATCCTTGGACTGCTAAAGTCCGCAATCAATAGCTATCTGTCGAAGACGCCTTTGACTGCTTTTTTAGCTTGCTTCGCTGTTTTTTTCTCTTTTGCGGTTAACAGCGGTGCTTTTTTAGTTTCTTTGTTGCTTTTCTTTTCTTTGCTCATGGTTGTGACCTTTTGGGCGAGTAAGTTGTTAATAACAAACTACTAATTGCCTATCATGGTTTTAGTAAAAGCTTAACTGCGCTCACCAATCCCACGCAATTACCTTAGCACTATTTGCGAAGCTCGGTGAGGTTTCCGTCGCGGATTTAATA
>CAYGNS010000157.1:0-6161 GCA_964351295.1 uncultured Gammaproteobacteria bacterium | reverse complement strand
AGTTAGACCATTGGATGCTCGAAGCTTACGAAGGCGACCGCGACGCGCAATTTAAAGTAGGCGTTTTGTTTACGAATAGTCAGTTCAACGAACCCGATTTTGAACAAGCTGTGTATTGGTACAAACAAGCGGCTAGGCAAGGTCATGTGCTTGCGCAGTACAATTTAGGCCACCAGTATTTGCTAGGCCAAGGGGTACGTAAAAACGAAAACGAGGCCATTAAATGGTGGTTGCAGGCGGCGGAACAAGATCACCCACTCGCGCAGTTTAATATCGGGCGCGCATATTATCTTGGCATTGGGCTTGAACAAAGCGAAGGCGAAGCACGCAAATGGTTTGAGCGCGCAACCGCCAACGGCGAGCCAAAATCAGCGGCCATTTTGGCCGAACTAGGCTGGGACGATAATCTGGCGACCTTAGTGGCACAAGGCGAACGTAAAGCAGCGCAGCTAGCGCGCGAGCAAACTGAGTCTGAGGCGAAAGAGTCACAATCATCGGCTGCTCGCGAGTTGGCCCTCCAACCAGCGCGCACTGAACCAAAGGCCACACAAGAAACCGCCACTCGGGAGCCGAATTTTGTGTCGCGCGTTACGCCCACCGACATCCCCGCCGAAACGCAGCGAGATACAGAGCCTTCAGCTAATAGAGAGCCTTCAGCGGATCAAGAGCCTTCAGCCAATAAAGAGCCCTCAGGCGACGTAACGCTCGCTAACCAATCAGCGGCACCCGCCACAGGCCAAACCCAAACCACCAATAATCCAAGTAGCACAGCAAACGAGTCTCGCTTCTCCAAGCTCGCCAATGCATCACCGCAATCAACTAATCCCAGTGCCGCTGCGCCAACTTCACCCGCTAGCTCAACCTCAACAAGCCAATCCAGCGCAAATAATCAAACAACGCGCGAGGAGTCTCGCCGCCAATCAGAATCCGTGGCGAGTACGGCCACAGTGAGTGAGGGCTTTAGTGCACCCACTCCAGCGCCCACGGCCAGCTCCGGCACGCCGCGCAGCCTAGCGCTTTACAGCAACCCAGGAGTGCGCAGTGTGCTGATTGGCCTTACGCGGGACATACATTTACTCACTGTGGTGAAGCGCGATGCGCAGTGGACTATCGTCACCCACAGTGAGGGCTTTCCAGTGTGGGTACACGAGGACTATTTAGACGTGACTGACACCATCGGTACCATCAAAGGGCGTCGAGTCAACGCGCGTTCGGTGCCCATCGTTGCTAAAGAAACCACTCTTGACCGCTTCAAGAACAACGAAGCGGTGGCGATCTTGGGCAAACGCAAGGACTGGTATCGTGTTACATCTCCAAGTCGCTTTAAGGCGTGGGTTAAAACCTCTGAACTTGACGCGCTCGAAAATCGCGCCGCCAGTACTGTCAGCACTCCAGCTGCGGCCGCCACAGTTACCGCCACGGCCAATACCCGTTCCAACGATCGCGCTAGGAGTGTTCCGCCCAATCCATTTAGCCCGCTTTCAGAGCGCGAAGCGCAAGTTCACCATGATTGGTTGTTTGCACAAGACCCCAATCATTTCACCATTCAACTAGCGAGTTTTGACGAGCCAGACGCGGTTGTAAGTTATTTACAGCGACTCCCCTTTGCCAACGACGCTAGGTTGCACCAGTTTCAGTCAATCACCAACAATCGCTTTTGGACCTACTTTATATATGGCTCCTTCAACGAGAAAGCCGCGGCGGAAAGCACCAAAGTCAGCTTGGGCCAACAACGCGGCTTAGTTCGCATTTTTGGTAAGCTGCAGAAAAATCGGTGTTTGAGTTGGTACTTAAGCGACCCTCAGTCTAAACAACTGCAACAATACTGCGCCAACTTAGACTATCAAGCGCAATAAACCATGGCTAAAACTCAGATAATCTCGCCTTTTCGAGAACAGCACGATCACGACCGTTGCCAACGCGACGCCATTGCAGCCGCCGAGCGTGAGTGTGCCCGCAAAGGACTCAAGTTCACCGCCTTACGACGTCAAGTGTTGGGGATTATTTGGGGCTCGCATAACCCCATCGGTGCTTATGACATTTTGCAAGAACTCCAAGCTTCGGGGCATAAACCCGCCCCACCTACGGCTTACAGAGCACTCGAGTTTCTGGTGTCGGCAAACCTGATACACCGCTTAGAGTCGATGAACGCCTACATAGGGTGCCCGTCGCCAGCCGCCAATCATCAGGGGCAGTTTTATATCTGTGCGCATTGTGGGCATACGGCTGAAATACACAGCGACGCCGTCGCACAGGCGCTCGATAACCAAGCGGAACAGCTCGGGTTCGTGCAGCACGCGCCCATGGTAGAAATACACGGCGTATGTCAGACCTGCTCGAATGTATCGGGGGCCAAGACCGAACTTAAGAACGAGCTTTAGCGTTCAGCTCGCGCAGGTGATCTAGCTTCTCTTTAATCTTGATCTCCATGCCACGTTCAACAGGCTGATACAGCTTTTGCGTTGCGAGTTGTGCTTGAATCTCCATTGGCAAATACGTTTCGCCTGCGGCAAAGCCGTCGGCTTCATCATGCGCATAGCGATAGTGTTTACCGTAATCTAAATCTCCCATTAGCGCGGTTGGGGCGTTGCGCAGATGTAGAGGAACGTCCAAAGAGCCACTGGATTGAGCTAACGCCATCGCTTGTTTGAAGGCCCGATAGACCGCATTACTTTTAGCCGCAACACTCAGATAAACCACCGCTTGCGCCAACGCGAGTTCGCCTTCGGGACTACCTAAACGCTCCTGCACTTGGCACGCATTGAGGGTAATTTCGAGTGCCCGTGGGTCGGCATTGCCGATATCTTCCGAGGCCACTCGCAACAAACGGCGCGCCAGATACCGTGGGTCACACCCACCGTCAAGCATTCTACACAACCAGTACAATGCCGCATCGGGGTCCGAACCGCGTACCGATTTATGCAAGGCCGAAATTTGTTCGTAAAATGCATCACCGCCTTTATCGAAACGCCGAAGATTGCCACCTGCAATGACCTCCTCAACTAACGCTGCGCTAATGCGATGCTCACTCGCAAGATCGCTGGCAATTTCAAGCAGCGTTAATAATCGTCGGGCATCGCCATCCGCGGCTTTTACCAATGCCTGTCTGGCTTTCGTCTCCAGCGTAAACTCAGCCAAGCCTTGCTCTGAGCTCATCGCGCGTTCGAGCAACTGCTCTAAATCAGAGGATACGAGTGACTTAAGTACGTACACCCGTAGACGCGACAATAGCGCGTTATTTAATTCAAACGAGGGGTTTTCGGTTGTGGCACCCACGAACAAAATAGTGCCGTTTTCAATATGCGGCAGAAACGCGTCCTGCTGGGCTTTGTTAAAGCGATGCACTTCGTCAACAAACAAAACGGTCTGTTGCGGTTGGCCTGCAGCTTGTGAAGCTGCGGCCGTGGCCACCGCCTCACGAATATCCTTAACACCTGACAACACCGCCGACAACGCCACAAAATGCGCATTACTATGCGCCGCGAGTAATTTGGCTAAGGTCGTTTTGCCAGTGCCTGGCGGCCCCCACAACACCATGGAATGCAATTTGCCATGCGTCAGCGCACTGTGTAGCGGTTTACCGGCGGCCAACAGGTGTTGCTGACCCACCACCTCGCTCAAGGAGCGGGGGCGGAGTCGGTCAGCGAGCGGGCGAAAGTGCAGTTCAGTCATGCCATCACTGTACGGCTAAAGGCCTTTAAATCCTATCATCAACGACCAACGCCAGTAACAAAGCAAACCCGCACGCGCTGAGCGCGGAGTTATTCGTCTGTGACACACCCTTTTGAGGCATCACTCACGTTACGAATGTATTTAAACAGAGTTCCTTTGCGGGCTTTTAGCTCAGGAGCAACCCAGTGCTGACGTCGCGCGGCCAAGGCTGCGTCGTCTAACGCCACCTCGATCGTATTATTGATGGCATCGAGCGTAATCATATCGCCATCCTGCACTAAAGCGATTGGCCCACCCTCTTGAGCCTCAGGCACCACGTGCCCAACAATAAATCCGTGCGAGCCGCCCGAAAAGCGGCCATCGGTAATCATGGCTACGTGCTCACCAAGACCAGCGCCCATTATGGCCGAAGTCGGTTTGAGCATTTCCGGCATGCCTGGCCCTCCTTTGGGGCCCTCGTAGCGAATGATCAGCACGTCGCCGCGCGCAATTCGTCCTGCTTCCAGTGCCGCAACCATCGCCGCTTCGCCATTAAACACCTTGGCGGGTCCCACAAACTTTTCGCCTTCTTTACCCGTCACTTTGGCAACCGCGCCACCCGGCGCTAGATTACCTTTGAGTATTTGTATGTGGCCCGAGCGCTTAATTGGCTGGTCAATCGGTTTAATTAAATCTTGACCCGCGCTCAACCCGGGCACCGCCGCGAGATTCTCGGCGAGGGTTTTGCCCGTGACAGTCATACACTCACCATTGAGCAAGCCGTGCTCCAAGAGATATTTCATTACGGCCGGCGTACCGCCGATATTATGCAGATCTTGCATTACGTACTGCCCACTCGGTTTAAGGTCAGCTAAGAACGGCACACGGTCACTCACCGCCTGAAAATCATCCACCGTGAGATCAATGTCGAGTGCGCGAGCCATCGCGATCAAATGCAACACCGCATTCGTTGAACCACCTAGTGCGGTAATCACGACCATGGCGTTTTCAAATGCGTCGCGCGTCATGATGTCGCGTGGCTTTAAATCTATTTCTAATAAATGCTTTAACGCGGCACCCGCCCGTTTACATTCATCGACTTTTTCGGGATCAACCGCTGGGGCTGACGCGCTGTAAGGCAAACTCATGCCCATCGCCTCGATCGCGCTTGCCATAGTATTGGCGGTATACATACCGCCGCAAGCGCCTGCACCAGGGCAAGATTTCTCGATGATCTGTTGGCGCTCGTCGTCGGTAATCGTTTCAACAATAAATTGCCCGTAAGCCTGAAAAGCCGAAATAATGTCTAGCTTTGCGCCATTGTGGTGACCTGGTTTGATCGAACCGCCGTACACCATAATAGACGGACGGTTGAGCCGTGCCATTGCCATAACACAGCCAGGCATGTTTTTATCACACCCAGGAATCGCAATCAGACCGTCGTAAAACTGTGCAGCGACCACCGTCTCGATTGAATCCGCAATAATATCCCGTGACTGCAAGGAATAAGCCATGCCGCTGGTGCCGTTAGTCGTACCATCGCTCACGCCAATCGTATTAAAGCGCAGCCCCACCAAACCAGCTTCTTGAACACCTTCTTTAACATGCGCGGCAAGATCATTAAGGTGCATATTGCAGGTGTTGCCCTCCCACCATACACTGGCAATCCCCACTTGCGCTTTTTGCATGTCCGCACGGGTTAGGCCCGTGCCATACAACATGGCTTGGCCGGCGCCTTGTGACTTGGGTTGAGTAATGGTCGAGCTGTATTTATTCAGTGGTTTGGGTGAATCAGACATGAGTAGACTTTTAAGTAGACTTGTAAATGATGGATGGTTTTAGCCTCTCAAGCTCGGTCGCAAGACGGAACGTGAGACAGCGCGGTGGCGAAAGCGGTTTAACGCGTCACCGCGCAATTCTACACGCGCGAAGCTCAGAACACAGCCCTTACTTAAATATCTCGTCTAGCAACTTTTTACCTAGCTCCTCTTTTAACGCGTCCTTATCTATGGGTTGCTCGGCAGTAGACGGCGAATTTTGCGGCACTGGTGCCGTTGACGGCAGTTCTGTGCCTGTCTCGGGAGCGCGTTCCTGCATCGGCCTCTCATACGATGGTTTTGGGTCTGACGTCGGGGGCGAATCGTCTTGTTCGCTGCCCGTCGCAGGGGGCTGATTTTGCATAGGTCGTTCGCGGGTGTTTTGCGACGACTCGCGCTCTTTATCTCGATCGGGGTTCAGAAGTTTCTCGAGTAAAGCTTGCTTGAGCGTTTCTTTGGTCGATAGATTTTCCGCACCTTCGAGCCCTAATTTCTCCTGCAAATATTCGCCCTTTTTCTCGTCCAGTTCTTGCTTTAGCAAGGATCGGTAGAGCATTTTAGTGTCGACCGAGAATCGTGGTGCCAGCAACGCGCCAGAAAAGCGCACTGGCAGCGTAATGCCTTTAAGTTTTTCAAGAGCTTCGCCGCCCTGCCCTGCTGTGCTATTCACTATGGCAATGTTCACGGTGTAAT
>CAYGNS010000156.1:0-6177 GCA_964351295.1 uncultured Gammaproteobacteria bacterium | reverse complement strand
TGGCGGCTCAGCGCGGGATCGATTTCTTTGACTTGTTGCAAGCCGTCTTCTTCGTTGGGAATAAGCGATTAAACGCCAAACAGACTCTAGTATTAAGCGCTTGATGCGCTAAAATGCGAAAAGACCCTAAACTAATGGATTCACACGATATGACTGCATCAAACCTATTCAACGCCATTTCAGCTCTTACCCACGGTGTGATTAATTCGCGAGGGGAGTTCCACCACGCCGGCGCCGCAAATCGTTCTCCGTATCGTTCTAGTCGACTCTTGGGTGTTGTGGTGCTCGCGCTGTTCGTATCGGCCTGTGGCTTTCATTTGCGTGGCAACATTCCGCTGCCTACAAGCCTGCAAAATATGTTTGTGAAAGCGCCAGATGGCACTTTTAAAGATACGCTTGAAGATGTGCTCATTAATGCTGGAGCACAGCTCGCGCTGTCTGAAGAGTCCGCAGATGTCGTTCTAGTCGTGGCTAAAGCGGATACTCGACGGGATGTAGGCACGCTTGACGAGCGTGGTTTAGCTAACAGTTACGATTTAACGTTTAATGCGCGCTATAACATTGTGGATGCGGCGGGTGAAGTGATTCGCCCGATGAATACCGTTAGCGAGCGTCGTCGTTATGACTTCGACCCTGCTCTAGTAGTGGAAACCGAATCCGAAGAGCGCGAATTACAAGAAGACATGGAGCAAGACGTTGCCCTTAAAATTGTTCGACAATTGTCGACTATGACCGATTATCAATCAGGCCTACCCCAAGGTTCCACGGATGCGAGCGGCAAGGGAACGGAAAGCGCGGTTGAGTCCGGCGAAGAATAGTCTTCGTTCAAACCATTGCGGTGTTTTTTATTCGATTTGTTGATCACATCCAGTTAAGGGTTGTTCTGCGAGCGGCCGTTCAGCACGCGCACAGTGTGCTCGGCCGTCAGTTGGGGACACGGCGGTTAGGTTTAACCTGTTGTGTTCTAGCCCTGTTAGGTTCATCACCGCGGTTTTTAGCACCAATTCTGTTATGAGCATCCCGGTTGCACAACTCAGTGGCGCCCTCGGTAAATTCGCGACCGCGCAGGCCACTAATCCGCGCTTAATCCTTATTAACGGCAATGAATTGCTCTTAATTGAAGAGGCCTTAGACGAGCTGCGTAAAACTCTAAAGCCGTGGGGGTTTGATGAGCGTCTTAATTATCAACTCGATGCTGGATTTGACTGGGGTACGGTAACGGGACAAGGCCAGGCGATGTCGCTTTTTTCCGCTCGCCGGTTGCTCGAATTACGTGTGCCTAAATCGCTCGGTGCGCAAGGCGGCAAGCAGTTAGCTGATTATTGTGACGCAGGTGGCGATGACGTGCTTGTGGTTATTATGCCCTTGCTCGACCGTAAGCAGAAACAAACCAAATGGTTTAAGACGGTTGACGCGAAGGCATTAGTGGTCGATGTAAATGACATTGCGCCCGAGTACTATGTGGCGTGGATCAAGCAGCGTTTACAGAGTAGGGCTTTGCGGGTCGAGGCGGGTGTGGTCGAGCAGCTGGCGGTGATGACCGAAGGTAATTTGCTCGCGGCGGCACAAGAGATCGAAAAATTGCGCGTCTTGGCGAGTGAGGGCGCTGTTACCCTAGAACTGCTGAATGAATGTTTGGCCGACCATGCGCGCTTTGATGGTTACAATGTTTGTGATGTTTGTTTGAGTGGTGATTATGAGCGTGCCGCGCGTATGCTCGAGCGGTTGCAGTCAGAGGGCATCGAGCCCGTCATTCTGAGTTGGGCGCTGGTGCGCGATATACGCGCACTCAGTAAAGTCAAATATGCCTTAAGTCTGGGCCAAGACCAGCGTACCGTGTTCCAAGCTAATCAAATTTGGGCTAAGCGCCAAACCATTTTCGCTGCAGCGCTGCGGCGCTTCTCGTTGGCCCAAACTTATGAGTTGCTCGAAATGGCCGCCAGTCTTGATCAGTCAGTTAAAGGTCAGCGCCCCGGCCATGAAATTGGTTCACCTTGGTTTCAGATAAGGCGCTTGTGCGCGAGATTGAGCGGCTTTGACGCTCGTTATCAGGCCGCCACGAACGGTTTGGACCCGCGAGTTTTTCATAATCGTTTGCAACCCTGTCTTTAAATGTGTCTGTGAATATGAACATGAGTAAAACGACAACGCAGCCCATCGCTGGTTATGCTGCCACATCCGTGCCTGAGTACATGTTGACTTTGGGGCGGCAGGCGCGCGCAGCAGCGCGCCCGCTCGCTGACGCCTCAACCGCACAAAAAAATGCAGCGCTTCTGGCCATTGCGGCCTCGTTACGCGCATGCAGTGCTGATCTGCTCGCGGCCAATGAGCAAGACGTAAACGCCGCGAAATTGGCACAGTTAGAAGCACCTTTGCTCGATCGACTTACGTTAAACGAAGCGATGGTGGAGGCTATGGCTGTGGGATGTGAACACCTGGCTGCCTTGCCAGACCCCGTCGGTCAGATGAGTGAATGGGCTTACAGACCGAGCGGCATTCAAGTGGGCAAGATGCGCGTACCGCTGGGGGTGGTCGGCATTATTTATGAGTCCCGTCCTAATGTAACGGTGGATGCGGCGATTTTGGCCTTAAAGTCTGGCAATGCGGTGATTTTGCGGGGTGGATCAGAATCGCTTAATTCCAACCAAGCCATCGCAAAATGCCTACACGCTGGTTTAGCTGTAGCCGGACTCCCGGTTGACGCAGTGCAAATGGTGGCTACGTCTGACCGTGCGGCGGTCGCTCAATTGATCAGCATGCCCGACTATGTAGATGTAATCGTACCGCGCGGCGGCAAAAGTCTGATCGAGCGCATTGCTCGTGAGGCAACAGTCCCCACGATTAAACATTTGGATGGCATTTGCCATGTTTATGTAGACCAAGCCGCGGATTTATCGAAAGCGATTGCAATTGCCGTTAACGCTAAAACGCATCGATACGGAGTGTGCAACGCCATGGAGACTTTGTTGGTTCACACCGTCATCGCTCCCACATTATTGCCTTTGTTGGCAGAGGAGTACCTCTCCCGCGGCGTGGAGTTACGGCTCTGCGAGACCAGCCTGAGTTTACTACAAGCTCATGTTGGCGTTGCAGGTGATACACCCTTGATCAAAGCCGCCGTCGCGGAAGACTGGTCTAGTGAATATCTCGCGCCGATTCTAGCGATTAAAGTGGTCAGTTGTGCCGAGGATGCCATGCAGCATATTGCCGCGTTTGGCTCGCATCATACCGACTGTATCGTTACTGAGGATCACTCGTTAGCTATGCGTTTTCTTAAAACAGTTGATTCGGCTTCGGTGATGATTAATGCCTCAACGCGCTTTGCGGATGGCGCGGAATTCGGTTTAGGGGCTGAGATTGGCATCAGCACAGATAAATTGCATGCTCGTGGACCGGTCGGATTGGAGGGTTTAACGTCGCAAAAATACATCGTGTTTGGCAATGGGCAAGTTAGGGAGTAATGCCATGATCAAACCCAGTTCGATAATAAGTAAAGCGGCACGTGTTGCTTAGGCGCTTTGGGTAATATGTCTGAGTCAACGTTGCGGTTAATTTTTGGCGGTACGTTCAATCCTTTACATAAAGGCCACACAGGTGCCATCGAGGCCCTCGAGCGCATCTTACCCATGCAAAGCGCACACTTTGTGTTGAGCGCTCGCCCGCCACACAAGAGCGAACTGAGTGCGTCGATTCGAGATCGCTACACCATGCTCGAATTGGCGTTGTCGGATTACGATAATTATTTTGCGGATGATACCGAGATCATGCGCCCAACCATCTCTTATACAGTTGATACGGTGGTTGCGTTTAAGCAGCGTTTTCCAAATTCAAATTTAGCCATGGTCATCGGAGCCGATAGCTTGCTACGTTTACCGCTTTGGTATCGAATTGAACAGTGGATTGATGACATCAATTGGATTGTGCTGGCGCGACCAGGGTATGACACCGCACAGGCGGAGCAGCTAAAAGACCGATTTGTTGAATCGGCGGCAGCGCTGATGGCAGCGCCAGGCGGCGCTATTTGGTTGTTTGAAGAAACACAGTTTGATATTTCCAGTACCAATTTGAGGCGTTGTTTGCAGGCGCTAGGGCACCTACAACCTGATCAACAGGCTTTGCTCGACACTTATCTTGCACCGCAAGTGCAGGAGTACATACACACCCATTCACTGTACCGTTTATGAATTCAGAACAAATAAAAGAGCACGTTATTACAGCGCTAGAAAACGTTAAGGCCCACGATATTCGCTGTATCGATATAAAAGATATTTCCGATTTTGCCGATTACATGATCGTTGCCAGCGGCACTTCAGATACCCATGTTAAGGCCCTCGCGCGTAATGCGTCCGATGAGCTGCGTAGCCTTGGCGTTAAACCGCTCAATGAAGATGGCGCGGATATTGGCGAATGGGTGTTGGTGGATTTTGGCGATGTGGTGTTGCATGTGATGCGCCCTGAAGTGCGCGCATATTATGACCTTGAAAAGTTGTGGGATGAAGACGTGCGTAATTTGGTGAAACAACATCGAGATGCCAATTCTAAGCAAAGCTAAAGCGCGCGCACTCCGCACTGAGCGCGAACGCGGCAATGGGTTTGTGCTATCGGTGAGAATCCGATGCAGGTGAGCCTGATTGCGGTGGGTACCCGTATGCCCGCTTGGGTGGAACGTGCCTTTAGCGAATACGCGAAACGTATGCCGCCCATTTGTAAGCTAAGTTTAATCGAGATTGTGGCGGGTAAACGGGGCAAGAACGCCGACATCCCCCGTATTTTGCGCGACGAAGCGTTGGCTATCCAAAGTGCGGTGGGTGCCAACACCAAAATAATTGCATTGGACCGCAAGGGACAATCGATCGACACGGTGCGGTTAGCGCAGCAGCAACAAACTTGGATTGACGAGAGTCAAGACGTGGCCATCGTTATCGGTGGTCCCGAAGGTATTGATCAAACTTTGCTTGCTACGGCCGATCAAATTTGGTCTTTGTCGGCGCTGACATTTGCGCATCCTTTGGTGCGAGTAATGATTGCTGAACAGTTGTATCGAGCGTGGAGCATTAACGCCAATCTTCCCTATCATCGAGGCGATTGATGCATTCGGTACAGGGTTATCAATTGGTATTGGCGTCTGCGTCGCCGCGCCGCGCGGAGTTGCTGCGTGCGATGGGTGTGGCATTTTCGGTGGAGATTGCCGATATTGTAGAAGCACGCGCGCCCGGAGAGCATCCTTACGAGTACGTGCAGCGGTTGGCCTGTGCCAAAGCGGCGGCGGTTAGGGCTCGAGTTGCTGTGCAGCGTGCTAACGAGGTGCTGGTATTAGCCGCCGATACCATTGTTGTTATAGGCGATTTGAGCGACGTAACGTCCGTGCACAGTCCCGAAAGGGCAAGCCAAGAGCAGGCCCTGCAAGTACTCGAAAAGCCCCAAAACTACGCTGACGCCGTAAGCATGTGGACGAGTTTGAGTGAGTCAGAACACACGGTAATAACGGCGGTTTGTGTTGATGCACCACCGACCGCGGAGGCGCCCCAAATCACCCGCTTTATCGCGAGTAGCCGCGTGGCGATGGGGCCGATTTCGAATGCCTCCATGCAACGTTATTGGGCGAGCGGTGAGCCACAGGACAAAGCGGGGGCCTATGCTCTGCAGGGGCTGGCCAGCGGCTGGGTACGGTCAATATCGGGTAGCCCGAGCACGATCATCGGCTTACCGCTTTACGAAACAAATCAATTGTTGGCAAAGTACGGACTCAATTGGTTGTAGAGCTGGCGATTTTTCAGTCTAGGCTTTGGTGCTTATAACCGACGCTTAATCGCTAAAGGTTGGTTCGCTGATTTACTTTATTCTCACCTTCAGAGTTTCTGATGTCAAAAGCAAAGACCATTTTATTGGATGATATAGGCGCATTTACGCAAGCGGCCTGGCTCGAAGATGGCCGTTTGCGTGACTATCAAATAGAGCCGAAGGCCGTGCAGAGTCAAATCGGCGACGTGTATCAAGGTAAAGTTGAGCGCGTGGTTGAAAGCTTGCAAGCGGCTTTTGTGGATATTGGCGCCGCGCGTCCCGCATTTTTGCCGCTAAGCGCTGCGACCAGATCCGATGGATCAGCCTCCAACCGCTCGCGCAGCTTGTTATACGTTGGGCAAAAGGTGTACGTGCAGCTTAAACGCTTTGCCACGT
>CAYGNS010000155.1:0-6182 GCA_964351295.1 uncultured Gammaproteobacteria bacterium | reverse complement strand
AACCTCTATGAAGATTTTAAATTCGCTATTTATTGTGGCGTTGTCGCTTGCTTTTATGCGGGTCACCCTAGCTACGGACGCCGCCATCACTGCGGAACAACGACAAACTGCCCAGATGTTAATGCAGCAAGCGCTTGACAGCGATTTAGCCTACGAGATTGTGACATCGCTTACCACTGAGGTGGGTCCGCGGTTGGCTGGGTCTGAGGCCGAAGAGCGTGCACGTAAGTGGGGAATGCGTTTAGGTAATGAGCTCGGCTTTGATCGCGTTGTGGTTGAAGAATTCACGATGCCATTTTGGGAGACGGGCACGCTGTCGGTGGCGCTAACCGCGCCTTACGAGCAAGCACTCTACGCGACCGCTCTAGGGGGGTCGGCACCCTCGGCTCAGCAAATCAACGCTGACATCGTCTATTTCAGGGATATTGATGCGATTGCGGCGGTGCAAAAAGATGAACTTAAAGGTAAGGTCGCTTTTATTGACGGCGAATTGATGGTACCGGGCCAAAACGGGGAGGGTTATGGCCCCGCTAATCAAAAGCGGCGCGTGGGCTGGCAGCACGCTGAACGCGGCGGTGCCAAAGCATTATTAATTCGTTCGGTGGGCTCCGACTCGCACCGTTTTCCACATGCGGGGATGATGAGTCAGTTGGAAGATAAATGGGCCAGTATCCCGGTGTTAGCCGTATCGAACCCAGACGCCGATCATTTGCGCCGTTTGCATCGGCTAGGCAAGCCTCTGCGCGTTGCTATCGAATCGGCCGCGCAATGGCGCGGTACAGTTGACAGTGGCAATGTCGTGTTGGATTTGATTGGTAGTGACCGGCCCGAGGAGATCGTACTCATTGGAGCGCATCTCGATAGCTGGGACCTTGGCACTGGGGCACTCGACGATGGTGCGGGTATTGCGATTACCGTGGCGGCCGCCAAGTTGATTGCGGCGCTACCCAAACGGCCTAAACGCACAATTCGGGTGGTTATGTTTGGTGCTGAAGAGGTCGGATTACTCGGCGCCCAAGCTTATGCGCAGCGGCACACTGAGGCATTAAGGCATCACGTGTTGGCCACCGAGTCGGATTTTGGCGCTCGCACTATTTGGCAGCTAGTATCAAATGTAAATCCAGATGCGAATGGGCTCATCGACGAAGCAGCCAAAATAATGACGCCTATTGGTGTGATACGGGGTGGTAGCGATGTGCCAGGTGGTGGACCAGATATTATTCCCTTGGCGAATGCCGGCGTACCTACCATCAGGCTTAGGCAAAACGGCTTAGACTATTTTGATTATCACCATACCCCTGACGATACGCTAGACAAGATTGATCTAGCTGAGCTTCGGCAGAATGTTGCCGCGTATGTGGTGGCTACGTATTTGGCAGCCGATAGTGATGTGGATTTTCGCACACAGCTTCAAGCTGCTAACTAGGTGCGCGACCGAGGATTAGTTTGCTGCGAAAAACAATGCGAATTGTTCGCATTAACTATAATGAAATCAATAACTTATTATTAATTTCATCCTAAGCTACAGCCATTTGCGGTACACTGCGGGTTCATTCACAGACCAAACCATGATCGAAGTATGAAAGCAAAAGAAGGTGTTTTAGAACTACTCAATCAGGCATTAAAAGCCGAATTAACAGCTATTAACCAATATTTTTTACATGCGCGCATGTATAAAAATTGGGGTTTAGAAAAGCTGAACGAGAAAGAATATGCTGAGTCGATTGACGAAATGAAGCATGCCGACAAGTTAATTGAGCGCATCTTGATGCTCGAAGGACTGCCGAATCTGCAAGATCTCGGCAACCTATATATTGGTGAAAATGTTTTAGAAATGCTGCAATGCGATCTACGACTCGAAACCGAGGCTATCCCGATGTACACGGCCGCCATCGCGCATTGCGAGAAAGTACAGGATTATGTAACGCGCGATCTGCTTTCTGAGATCCTTGAGTCTGAAGAAGAACATTTCGACTGGCTCGAAACACAGATCGAGCTCTTCAACAAAGTTGGCGAGCAAAATTATTTGCAGTCGATGATGTAACCCCCCGCTTCGCCCAAGCTCCGATTCGCTAGAGCGAGTCGGTTCCGCTTTTTAGGAATTTCTCACCACTGACAGGAGTCTACCCCCATGGCTATTGAACTGCCCAAGCTGCCGTATGCGTCAAATGCTTTGCATCCGCATATTTCCCAAGAGACAATCGAGTTTCATTACGAGAAACACCATGCTGGCTATGTAACCAAGCTCAACGCGGCCATTAAAGGCACGCCGATGGATACTATGTCCTTGGAAGAGATTGTTCGCAGTGCGGACGGAGGTGTGTTCAATAATGCTGCACAAATTTGGAACCACACATTCTATTGGAATTCGTTGAGCCCTTCGGGCGGCGGAGAGCCAACGGCAGAGGTGCTCGAAGCCATTGAGAGCAGCTTTGGTTCATTCGCCCAATTCAAAGAGGCGTTTACCCAAGCGGCCGGCACGCTGTTTGGTAGTGGATGGACTTGGCTCGTAAGAAACTCCGATGGTTCGCTGAGCATCGAGCAGACGCAGAATGCCCACACTCCACTGACCTCAGATAAAACCGCGCTGCTTACTTGCGACGTATGGGAGCACGCATATTACATCGACTACCGTAATGCGCGCCCCAAGTACCTCGACGCATTTTGGCAGTTAGTTAACTGGGACTTTGTTAAGCAGAACTTAGCGTAAAAGTTTGCGAAGGCCGTGAGCGATACAAATAGCTCGCTTACGGCTTGCCTTTTTGAGTCTTTGCTTGTCCATTGCTGGACCGTAGCATAGAGCCGGTCTCTGATGGGTCGGATGATGCGCTTGAATTCCCCCTCTCCCCACGCTCAGGATCTGCAGCTTGTTCATTCGTGTCGACGGCTAGATCTAGGTCGCGTGTCGAATCGATAGCGACCTCACTAAGATCGTCGAGCTCGGACGGAGGACTCACTTCCTCGCTTTCGTAAAGATCATAGTCAAATGATTCGCCGGTCTCGTCATCGATTGGGTGGGCCGCTTCTACCATCGACGATTTAAGCCCGATATGATACGCGGCAAAACCTGGGTACATCACCTGGTTCAGCGCCATCCCGATAACACGGCCTTCGGTTGGCGAGAGGATTTCGCTGCTCGTGTTATTGATTGGATTGCTGAGCAAGCCGAGCACACTGCCCTTTTTAACGTTATCGCCTAATTCAACTTTGCTATACAGAATGCCACCGTCGCGGGCACGCACCCATTTAGATCGATAAAAAGTGGGTTCGGCGTTGCGTTTACGGCGCGATTTGTTCGTGATGCCAAGTGCACTCAACGTGCTGATGACGGTAGCAACTCCTTGTTCTACCGCTTCTTTCTGCAAGTTGTTTGGTGCGCCTGCCTCGAAGGTGACCGCGGGGATGCCCGCATCCGTCGCAGCTCGGCGCAATGTGCCTTCGCCACCGCGGCTTTGTAAAATCACAATAGACCCCAATTTCTCGGCAAAATCGGCAACCGCAGGATCAGATAAGTTGGCGCGAACTTGCGGCAAGTTAGTGCGACTCATCGAGCCAGTATGTAAATCAAATAAGAAGTCACAATGGCGAACAACGTCGCTAAAGAATGAATGGGCAACGCGCGATGCGTAGCTGCCATTCGCTTGTCCTGGAAAGTAGCGATTAAGATCCCGTCTGTCAGGTAAGTAGCGACTTGCACGTTTAAAGCCTTCTAAATTAACGATGGGTATGCCGATGACAGCACCCGACATTTGTTTGGGTTCGAGATCGTTTACCACGCGGCGCACTACTTCAATGCCATTTAACTCATCACCATGAATGGCAGCGGTTAAGCACAGGGTTGGGCCTTTCTGCACGCCATTTAGTACAAGCACCGATACAGGCGCGGCCACATTTTGAAAGCTGCTTTCCATTTGCCATGTAAGAATATCGGCCTTACCCGGCGCAACGCTTGCGTCTAACAATACCAAAGGTGCTTGCTCCAGTGATTCAGAAGCTGAATCTAGGCTTACCCCATCTGCAGCATCTGCATTTTGTTCTAGAGCGTCGGCAGACAAGCTACCTAGTTCAGCTGAGTTTTCTGTATCTGCTGCGCTTTCTGTTTCCGCTGAGCTTTGGGTGTGCGTTGAATCGTGCGAACTAGTTGCGTCTTTAGAGTCATTTTCTCCATTGGTTGGGGAAGTCTCTTCAACGTCTACTTTTTCTTGTGGCTGATCATCAGTCTTTTGCCCGGTGCGTTTTGCGGTGCTGCGTTCTTTTAGATCGGACTTGGTTGCAGTCTCGTCTTGCGAGACGGGTATCGTTTCTGATGAGTCCGAAGCCTTGCTTACGCCTAGCGGTTCGTCGACCATTTCGGTGGCATAGGCCAACGTAACAAAACTGCTTAACAAGATATTGCTGCAGAGCAGCAGTGAGCTGTAAACGAGCGTTCGCGGTAGTCCAAATAGAGTCACTCTGATGTCCCTAGATTAAATGTGCTGATTGTGGGTGGCGTGCGCAACGAGGTGTGCTAATCACCGCGGCGCGCGCACATTAGCATTCGTGCATTACAAATTCGAGATTGTTGCGAATTAGTTATGTTGTTCAGCAGTGGGTGAACCGCTGCGAGTAATGTTCGCGCAGCGCGCTGCGAGCGTACCCGATTCTTAGGGCTAGTGCTGCAGTTCGGCTAAGTCTTTGAAATAATCTAAGGCTTCAGGGTTGGCCAAGCTGTTGAGGTTTTTAACGGCCTCGCCATGCACTACATTGCGCACTGCTAGCTCCACAATCTTGCCACTTTTAGTGCGTGGAATATCGGCTACTTGTAACACCTTTGCGGGTACGTGACGGGGCGTGGTCTTCGCTCGAATGGTTTGCCTAATCTTGTTAATCAACGCTTCGTCTAATTCTGTCGTGGTGCGCAGTACCACGAACAATATGACACGCACATCATCTTGCCAACGCTGCCCAACAACAACCGACTCAAGCACCTCATCAATCGTTTCCACCTGCCGATAGATTTCGGCAGTGCCTATGCGTACGCCGCCTGGATTTAAGACCGCGTCCGAGCGACCGTGAATAACCATCCCGCCTTGTGGGGTGAGCTCTACGTAATCGCCATGACACCACACGTTTGCAAAGGTGTCGAAATAGGCTTGATGGTATTTTTCGCCGGTTGCATCCTGCCAAAAGCTGATGGGCATTGATGGAAACGATTCGGTGCAGACCAAATCGCCTTTGCCGGTCGCTAATGGCTGGCCCTCTTCGTCGAATACATTCACGGCCATGCCTAGGCCTAGGCATTGTAATTGGCCTATGTAAACGGGCAGGGTGGGATTGCCAAGTGCGAAACACGACAATATATCGGTACCGCCTGAAATCGACGACAGCACCACATCTTCTTTAATGTGGCTATAGACATACTCAAAGCCGGTGGGCGCGAGCGGACTGCCTGTAGAAAACACGGCTCGCAGCGCACCCAAACTATGTGACTCGCGCGGGTTTAAGTTTGCTTTATGGCAGGCTTCGATGAATTTGGCCGAAGTGCCAAAGTGGGTCATTTGTTCGGCGTCAGCAAAGTCAAACAGCAGTGTTTGATTACCAGCAAAGGGACTCCCGTCGTAGAGTAGCAAGGTGGCGCCAGATGCTAAACCGCTGGCTAACCAGTTCCACATCATCCAGCCACAGGTCGAAAAATAAAACAGCCGATCACCTGTGCGCACATCGCTATGCAGCTGATGTTCTTTTAAATGTTGTAGAAGCGTGCCGCCAACACCGTGCACGATGCATTTGGGCACACCTGTGGTGCCCGACGAAAATAAGATAAACAGCGGGTCATTAAATGCCACCCGCTCGAAGTGCAGCTTGTCGGTAGATGTCCCCAATCGCATAAAGTCGCGCCAAGAATGCGTTTGGCTTTGTGCATTGGCATCCCGATTGCGTTCATTTTCGTGATCAAGCTCTTTGTTCACCGTGCTGCTGTTTAGCGGTTGCGCGAGCTCATGAGCGGCATCGTGATAATTACAGATAACGAGGTGACTGACGGAACTAAGACCCAGTAGGATTGCTTGATTTTTGGGGAGACAGTCTTGCCATTTGCCGTTGTAGTAATAGCCGTCGGTACAAAACAATACTTTGGCATCAATCTGCCCAAATCGATCGAGTACATTTTTTATTAAATATTCGGGTTACTCCGAGATCTACAC
>CAYGNS010000154.1:0-6187 GCA_964351295.1 uncultured Gammaproteobacteria bacterium | reverse complement strand
GTGTAGATCTATTTAAACACATTAACATGTATAAAAAACATAGACTTAATGACCGTAAATTCGACTTCGCCCGTGCGGGGCAGCGAAAGTGCTTTTCGTTTAAGATGGATGATGAGTTGTTTGTCGCGGTTCGTGCGATCTGACTTCATCTTGCTGACAGCTTCGCGTACGCTCGATAAATGGTAATTAATCAGCGATATCCGATCACTGACCCTGAGCGGCAGGCGCTTTAAAAGCTCGGCTGCGCAGATCTGCTATGCATCTGTCTTGTTTCCATTTAAATATCGCTTGCAACGGTCGCTTTCGTTAACCTGTACCATCATAATTGTGTCTTTTATTGTGACTATCCCAAGAGGCCTTAATGTTTATCGATAATCTTACTGTATTCACGGGCAATGCAAATCCCGAGCTAGCAGCGCAAGTAGTTGATTATCTGAAATTGCCTTTAGGCAAAGTCCGAGTCGAGCAATTTAGCGATGGTGAGATCGCCGTCGAAATTTTAGAAAATGTACGTGGCCGCGATGTGTTCATTATTCAGCCGACGTGCGCACCGAGCCACAAGAATTTAATGGAATTATTGCTGCTGATCGACGCCTGTGATCGATCCTCAGCGAATCGCATTACAGCGGTACTGCCTTATTATGGTTACGCTCGGCAAGATCGCCGCCCGCGTAATTCTAGGGTTCCGATCAGCGCCAAACTGATTGCCTCGATGATTACCACTGCGGGCGCAGATCGGGTGTTAACCATGGATCTGCATGCGGATCAAATTCAAGGTTTTTTTGATATCCCGACCGACAACATTTATGGCTCGCCCGTTTTGCTCGATGACATTCGAGGCCTAAAGGATAAGAACTTAATAGTTGTTTCTCCTGATGTGGGCGGTGTGGTCCGAGCTCGCGCGTTAGCCAAACGTCTGGGTGTGGACTTGGCCATTATTGATAAGCGGCGCCCAAAAGCCAACGTCGCCAAGGTGATGAACATCATTGGTGATGTAAAAGGACGCAGTTGTGTGTTAATTGACGACATGGTGGACACTGCTAATACGTTGTGTAAAGCCGCCGATGCGCTTAAAGAAGAAGGCGCCGTCGCTGTGCGCGCTTACTGTACTCATGCCGTTTTGTCGGGTGAGGCCGTAACAAGAATTAATGCGTCAACAATGGATGAAGTGGTTGTAACTAACACCATTCCTTTGAGTGATGCAGCAGCAGATTCTGACAAGATACGTCAATTGTCAGTAGCCCATTTGCTGGGAGAGTCGATCCGTCGAATCATGGTTAGTGATTCGGTGAGTTCGTTGTTCATGGAAGAAGATGAAGACGATTAAACGTCACCATCGAAACCTAGAACGCAAGCCCACTCATTAATGTAGATTGATGTGTGATTGGAAATTAATTCATTTTAGAGTAAGTAGAAATGAGTGCTAATTTTATAGTAGAAGCTGAAGTAAGAAGCGGCAAAGGAACTAGCGATAGTCGTCGTGTGCGACGCGCGGGTAAAGTTCCTGTCGTAGTCTATGGCGGCGGAGAAGATGAGCAATATCTACTGGTTGATCACAACAAGATGTTGTTGCAACTAGAAGTAGAGTCTTTCCGTTCCGCATTAATCCAACTAAAAGTCGATGGCGATTTGCAACGCGCAATTTTGCGCGATGTGCAAATGCACCCCTACAAAACCCAAGTTTTACACATGGATTTTCAAAGGGTAAGTCGCAAAGACACCATTACCATGGCTATTCCTTTGCATTACAAAGGCGAAGAAGTTTGTCCTGGCGTCAAGTTAAACGGTGGCATCATGTCGCACAGTGTGCATATGGTGGATGTGAGCTGCTTAGGCTCGGATCTACCTGAGTACATCGAAGTTGATGTGAGTATGCTCGACATTGGCGACTCCATTTTGCTCGGACAAGTTCAATTACCAGAAGGTGTTAAGTTTGCCAGCACGGTACATGAAAACGATCTAGAGCTACCTGTGGCGTCAGTACTTGCACCGAAGTTGGCAAGTGAGGCGACCGATTCTGAAGAGTCTGGTGACGATGCTGAGGGCGAAGGCTCTGAAGCGTCCGCAGACGACGAGGCAGGCGACGAGAGTTAATTGTGATTGCCGCGCCTATTAAGTTGATTGTCGGTCTCGGCAATCCGGGCGAGAAGTACGCGAAGACCCGGCATAATGCCGGGTTTTTGTTTTTGGATACATGGTTAAGACGGCACTATCCGAGCGAGCTATTGCGTCCCGATAAAAATCTATTGGGTAATTGCGTACAGCTGAGCTGTGGGGGCCAGGCGATCAGGCTACTCGCGCCTACCACGTTTATGAATTTAAGTGGCAATTCGGTACGGGCAGCTTTGTCTTATTACAAGCTTGCGCCCAATGAAATGCTGGTAGTGCATGACGAACTCGATCTAGACCCTGGTATTGCGCGCTTGAAATTGGGCGGTGGGCACGGTGGCAATAATGGGCTTAGGCACATTACGCAGATGCTCGGTACCAGCGATTTTGCGCGATTACGCCTAGGTATTGGCCATCCTGGTGTTGGCCGTGATGTTGCTAACTATGTACTTAAGGCTGCCAATTTAGCGGAGCAGGAACTAATCGAGCACGCGATTGACGAAAGTTTGGCGGTTATGGAAGCTGTGGTGCGCGGTGAATTTGCATTGGCCATGAATCAACTGCATTCGCGCCTTGCGCAAAAGCCCAACAAGAACCACGGGAATAACGTCGCCGATGCTACCCACAAGGGTACGTCCTCGAACGAAAGCAATCACGGTAAAGGTAGAACATCGTCCAGCCACAAAGCTGACGAACAGGCTAGTTAGTCAGAAGGTTAGCGAAAGTGGAGCTCATGCCTTCGCCTATCGTACGCAATGGACATTAAATTACGACTCCCGCTAGTGCGATACTGGTGGATCGAGGATCAAATACATTATGGGATTTAAATGTGGCATCGTTGGTTTACCCAACGTCGGAAAATCAACGCTGTTTAATGCGTTAACGAATTCAGGCATTCAAGCTGAGAACTATCCTTTTTGTACTATCGAGCCCAATGTTGGCATGGTTGAAGTGCCCGACCCGCGCCTTGCGCGCTTAGCGGAGTTGGCCAAGCCCAATAAAACCATTCCGGCAACGATGGAGTTTGTGGACATAGCCGGCCTTGTGGAGGGTGCTTCAAAAGGCGAAGGTTTGGGGAATCAGTTTCTTGCCAATATCCGCGAGGTGGATGCCATTGCGCATGTGGTGCGCTGTTTTAACGATGACAATGTTATCCACGTGGCTGGCAAAGTAGACCCTGCGGCCGACATCGAAGTTATTCATACTGAATTGGGCCTCGCCGATATCGAGACGGTCGAGCGAGCCATCGAGCGAGCGGCTAAGCGAGCGAAGTCGGGCGACAAAGAGCAAATAAAATTAAAGTCAGTCCTTGAGCGCGTTTTCGAACATCTAAATAAAGGCGAACCAGCGCGCTCTTTAGGACTCGATGCAGACGAAATAAAACTTATTAAGCCTTTGTGTTTAATGACAGCTAAGCCAACGATGTACGTTGCCAATGTCGACGAAAATGGCTTTACAGATAATCCGCATTTGCAAACGGTCATGACTTTGGCTGAAGCAGAGGGCGCTAGCGTAGTGGCAATTTGCGCCGCAGTTGAAGCTGAAATTGCAGAATTAGAAGACGACGAAAAAGTAGAGTTTTTAAGCGACCTGGGACAGGATGAACCTGGATTAAACCGCGTGATTCGGGCGGGTTACAAGCTATTGGGTCTGCAAACATTTTTTACGGCCGGTAAGCAAGAGGTGCGGGCGTGGACGATACGTGTTGGGTCCACGGCACCGCAAGCCGCTGGAGTGATTCACACGGATTTTGAACGCGGATTTATTCGCGCCGAGACCACAGCCTATGACGACTTCGACCAATACGGCGGCGAACAAGGCGCTAAAGAGGCGGGTAAATTTCGATTAGAAGGTAAGGAATACGTAATGCGTGATGGCGATGTAGTGCACTTTCGTTTCAATGTTTAGCATAGTTGAAACAATTTCTTAGAAACGATAGGGTAGGGACATCTTGAGAGGTTGTGGTCTATTGTAATAGCCATTGCTTCATAGGCATGCGTGTTAGCGTAAAAGACACTTGAGCAACAGCGTTGAGTGGCTTAATCTACGCGCAGCCTATTCAATCATATGCTCGTAAGAGTCATCGTACTCGAACTTTGGCTGTTTTCGTTGGTCTAATTCGACGTTCACAGTTTATCTTTAACCAACTCGTTTAAATGCACCAACTATTGGAGAGATTCATGAGAAACCTCACGATTAAATTAATTACGGTATTGCTTGCAACGCTTACGTTAAGCTTACCAGTCCATGCCAATTTTCTAGATCGATTAGTCGATCGTGTTGAACGCAGCGTTGAGAACGTGGTTTCTGGAAAAGTGGCTGGCAAAGCAGGGGATAAAGCGGGCGAAGCGACTGATGCTGTGATCAACCCAGAAACGGGGCGCGCAGACCCGAACTATCAAGAAGACAGCCAGCAAGGCTATCAAGATGCGGGCAATTCTACGGATGCTCAAGCGAGCGCACCCTCTGGTTCGCAGTATCAAGCACAGGGTGGCTCATCTCAGGATCAGGGAGCACCGCAAGGATTACCTGGCGGTCTGGGTGGCATGCTGCAAGCGTTACAGCAAAAGGCCGATTACAATAACGAATATGCGTTTGATTTTGAAGTGGAAACGGAAGTGACAGTGGATGGCGAAACAAGCAAGATCTTGCAAGCTTATGGCGCCGATGTTTTCATGATGGATCTGGAAGACGAGCAACGCATGATATTGGACGTGGCCAATCAGTCCATGTTGATGATTAACGACAAGGAGCGCTCGGTCATGGCCATGTCTACCCAGTTTATGAAGCAAATGGCGAGCATGGGTGGCAGTATGGTTCGCTCGCAAGGCGTTGAAGCTGAATTGGTTACATCGATACGCAAAACAGGCCAGACCAAGCAAGTCGCGGGTTACCTCACCCACCAATGGATCTTTGAAGGCTCTGAGGGCAATGGCGAGATGTGGGTCGCTGAGTCACTCGATTTTGATTTCGTGCGATTTAATAAGCAACTGATGAGCTTGTTTGATGATGGCAGCGGTCAGTTTAGCGTTGACTTTAGCAAATTTGAGGGCGAGTTCCCCATAGGCTTACCGTTAGAGACCGTCAGCTATCAGAATGGTAAAGTGGAACATACGTCGCGCGCAGTCAGAGTGAACGAAAGCCCTTCCGCCATAAATCTGAGCGGGTATCAATCGCAGTCTATGATGGGCAACCAATAAGGTTTGGTTCAGCATTCTGAAAAGAAAGTGGTGCAAAAAAAGGAAGCTTCGGCTTCCTTTTTTTGCGTGGCTTAAATCGACGTGAATCGCTAATTAGGACTTGCCTCAATCGAGAATTCGCGTTTTGGACAGTCTTTAAAAAACACCACGGGTGGGTCGCCATCGGCGGCAAAGTCGTAACACACTGATTTGCCCAACAGCTGTGTGCGTACCGATACCCGACCACTCTCATCTTCAGTGATACTATGCGTTGCGTTTGATGGCCTAGAGTTACCCTGAAAGGAGCGCGCAAAAGAAGCAAGTTTTTCTGGATTTTTGAGTTCCTCACGCACTAAATCGCTTACAAAGCCTTCGAGGCTCGCGCTTGAAGAGGGCGCGCGAGCTGGCGAAATGTCGATTGGATTGGAGCTTACTGGCGGTTGGGATGCACTACTCGAACGGGCCGCTTGCTCAGTTGTGGTCGGTTCACTAGAGAGTGGAGCGAGCGCGGAGCTAGTGCTTGCTTGGTTTGCGCTGGATACGAGGTTCAAATCTAGGCTCTGCCGAGTATTGGGTTTGGCAGGCAGGGTCGAATCTTTGATTGAGAGTAGCACACCTGTTAATAGTATATGCGCGAGCACCGCGCTGGCGAACGCCCACAACAAGGTCTGTTGCTGAGGCTGGTGCGAAGACTGCGGAGAAGACTGGTGCGGGTATGGCAAAGTAGTCAGATCAAGTGATGTAGAGCTACACCGAAAGTAGAACAACAATGGACTTAAGATTATAGTGACCAAAAGCTCTGTTGCTTTGTTCGAGGCTCAAAAGCAACACGACTGTAGACTAAAGCAGGCCTTAAACTTAATTTCGTTAATAAATATTTAGCACGTTTAGTGCTAAAT